>CAKOFP010000314.1 GCA_933226995.1 Candidatus Nitrosopolaris rasttigaisensis
AAAACTTAGGGCCGAAGGCGCGAAAGGCACTCTGAAAAAACAGACCGGGGATATACGTTGGATTCGTAGGGATATTGCTCGGATAATGACTATTCTTAATGAAAGAGGTTCTAAAAAACCATGATAACACCTAAGAATATTCTCTCACACGAGCTGATAGGTCTTAGTGCAACCATCATAACCAGCCGCCAATCCACGATTCTTGGCTTATCCGGAACTATTATCTTCGAAACCAAAAATATGCTTACGTTAAGGACAAGTGCAGGACCGAAGAATATATCAAAACTTTCAGCAGAGAAGATGAAGGTGCTCCTCCCGTCCAGCGCTTGCTTTATAAGAGGTCAGTCTCTTATCGGAAGACCAGAAGATCGTGCGGCGCGTACTCACTGAGTTGAATAGAATTGGCTAGGAATTTTGGCATTGCAGTTACTCCTCCACGGAAGGATTGTGCTGACATCCTGTGTCCTTTTCACGGTAGACTTTCCGTAAGGGGGAAGCTATTATCTGGAATAGTTGTTAGTGCAAAAGCAAAGAATATGATTGTCGTTTCAAGAGAATTTCCACACCAAGTATCCAAATATCAGCGTTATGAAAGAAGCAGATCAAGAGTACATGCATATCTTCCAGAATGCATTGATGTCACAGAGGGTGACGAAATAACAATTGCTGAATGCAGACCATTATCAAAGACTGTTTCGTTTGTCGTAATCGAGGGTAACAAAGGAATTGGCACCTAAGACAAGAGCAGTATCAGCCAAAGGTGTTGAAGAATTTCGGCCGTACATCACGAGGGTTCTACCAATAACCGCAGAATTAGTTTGTGCGGATAACACAGGCGCGAAGGTCTTGCGTATAGCCCAAGTTGGCAGATACAAGGGTAGACATTCAAGACTGCCTGCAGCTGCGGTAGGCGACTTGGTCACGGTGACTGTGAAAAAGGGCGCCTCCGAGCTACGCAAGCAGATATTCGGAGCTGTGATTATTAGGCAAAAGTATGCCATCAAGAGGCTCAACGGCGTTCGCTTATCATTCGAGGATAACGCTGCAGTTTTGGTAACACCTGAAGGCGAAATCAAAGGAACCGACATAAAGGGTCCAGTTGCTGCTGAAGCCGCTGAAAAATGGCCAAGGATAGCAAACCTTGCGTCGCTTATAGTCTGAGCGCGATTACATTATGGCAAAAATTAATCCAAAACTTTTGCATGTTCCGAGTCACTTGAGAGACTCGAGGATAGGTTCAACGCTTTCAGACAATCTTCGCGAACAGTATGGTAGTAGAAGTTGCAGACTAGTAAAGGGAGACAGTGTTAGAGTTCTCCGTGGTGAATACTCCGGAATAGAAGGGAAAGTGGAGAAAGTTAACACACAGAAAGGAACGTTATCAATCGAAGGGATCCAACGCGAGAAAGTGAAAGGTGGAAATGTGAAGGTTCAGATCCATTCGTCGAATCTGATTATAACCGGACTGAATCTGGAAGACAAATACAGGAAGAATAAACTCCAACGCATTATGAATCTAAGCAAAGAGAGCGCAGATTCCAAGCATACTCCGAAAATGCAAAATCAGGAGGCTAGAGGATAATGGGGAAGAAGGGAGGAGACACTAGACTAAAGAGGCAACTGGCCCCCACATTCTGGAATATCCGAAGAAAGCAAAGTCAATTCGTGCTAAAGGCTTCGCCCGGTCCGCACAGAAAACACGGGTCATACCCTCTGGGAATAATTCTTAGAGATGTGCTAAGCGTGGCAACCACTATGCATGAAGCTAAAACAATCGTCTCAGCAGGTAAAGTAAAAGTAGATGGAATACAGAGAAGGGATGTAAAATTTCCCGTGGGCCTGATGGATGTGATCGAACTAACCCCTAAAGGACAATCCTACCGCTTCGTTCCGAAAGATTCTAAATTGTTGGTCCCAGTTGAGATACAAGATGCCGAAAAAATGTTCAAGTTTGTTAAGGTTTCCAGCAAGGTCACCACGAAAGGCGGCAAGGTACAATACGGCTTTCACGATGGAAAGACCATGATTAGTGAGCAACCGCTATCGGTAGGAGATACTTGTCTGTTGGACTTTCAGAATTTTGCCATCAAAAACATAGTCAGCTTCGAAAAAGGAAATTTGGGGCTGATCACAAGCGGAGATAATGCAGGTAGCTTTGGAACAATAGAAGAAATCAAAGATGGACTATTTTCACTCCCGAAGCGTGTTATTCTGGCGTTGGGGAACAGATCAGTCGAACTACCCGCTGATATCGTCATGGCTGTTGGTTTGGAAGCTCCGCTAATCAAGGTGAATTAGTTAGTTTGAACCAAAGCTCAACCGAAGTAAATACAAATCCCATGAGAAGGATTATCGTTGGCAAAGTAGTCGTCAATATTGGCGTAGGAAAATCCGGAGAGCCTTTAGAAAAAGCTAAACGTGGGCTAGAAGAGTTAACAGGGCAAAGGCCGACTGTGCGAGGAGCCAGAAAAAGCGTTCGAGATTTTGGCATTCATAAAGGTGAGCCTATTGCTGCCATGGTGACTCTTAGACGTGATACAGCTCTACAGTTCTTGCAACGTACAATGGCGGCAAAGAGGAATAGCCTCAAGGCGTCGTCTTTCGATAACTTCGGAAATTTGTCTATGGGGATTCAAGAACACATTGATCTTCCGGACACTAAATACAATCCAGATATAGGTATCTTTGGCATGGATGTCAGTATCGCACTCACTAGGCCAGGATATACTATTGCAAAGAAAAGAGTTCATAGGAATATTGGTAAGGGACACAGGATAACAAAAGATGATGCGATTCAATTCTTTGAAAAACAGTTCGGAGCCGAGGTAACATGATAACACCTAAACCCCGAGACTATTCGGAAACTGGAAGGAAAAAACTTGCGCATGGGAAAGGAACTAGGTGGTGTAAAAGATGTGGTTCATATACGGGTCTTATTCAACAGTATGATCTAATGCTTTGCAGGCAATGTTTTAGGGAAGTAGCTCTCAGCTTGGGCTTCAATAAATATGAGTAAGTCGGGTGATTAAGAGATGCCAGCACTAAACGTTTTGTCCAATCTGTTTACTACGATATATAACAATGAATCTCGAAGAAAGAAGGAGTGCATTGTGATTCCCGCGTCAAGGTTTTCGAGCGACATCCTGCGTGTAATGCAGAAGCATCAGTATATTGGCGAATTCGAACAAATCGACGACGGAAGGGCGGGAAAATTCAGAATTCAGTTACTGGCAAAGATTAACAAGTGTGGAATCATAACCCCCCGTTTCAGTGTAAAGAAAAACAGCTATCTAAATTGGGAAAGACGATTTCTGCCTGCGTATAACATGGGTTTAATTCTTGTATCGACTAGCTCGGGTATACTATCTCATCACGAAGCCCAAGAACAAGGGATAGGGGGAGTCCTAGTTGGTTATATCTTCTGAAGATATTAAAGCAGAAATTCAAATTCCTGAGAAGGTAAAAGCAGAAATTCTTGATAATGTAATTATTGTCGAAGGCAGACTCGGAAAACTGAAAAAGAACATTATCAGGATACCTGTTGTTGTAATGGTTCAAGACAAGAAGATTGTTATACGACCCCATGGCAGGAGAAAGAAAGACCTTGCAATTACA
>CAKOFP010000315.1 GCA_933226995.1 Candidatus Nitrosopolaris rasttigaisensis
ACGTCATTCCGAAGTTTTTTTCCTTGTCGATTTTTTATTCCTGGTGGTGGGTGTCTTTCTTTTGATCTCAGTTTTCTTTTTACTATCGCGTTTTTCAGTTTTTGGTTTTCTGGAGGCGATTTTTCTGGAGTCGATAATTGTCTTCGCTACAGCTCTTAATTGCTCGACGTTTTCGGGATAGTTAGTATTTCGTAATGCATCGACTGGTATACCGTGATTTCTTGCAGTCCTGACATCACGCAGGCCAACTTCCTCTAACTCAGCCTTTGAATAACCTCGTCCGGCTCTAACTATCTCTACTCCTCTATTCCAACGCTTGATAATAGGTTCTTGTACTTGTGTTTTCATTTCTTTTCTAATTACATTGAATTAGAGGTTTAATTAAAATAGTTTTCATACAACGACCGTTTTGCGCTAGGAATGTATTGAAACTATAAAGAACCTCATCTTCTTACACGTTCCTGGATATCCCCTAGTCCCTTGATGGACTGTCCAGCCGTAGATATTATGACTTATCGTGTGATTCGATCATTGATTGATCTCTGTACTAGGGTATCTCTTGCGCTTATTCGGGAAATAACTGATTACCAGTATAGTTGTGGTACCCAAGGGTTATCCGTTATACATCACGTCAGCTGTCTTCGTCGCTATCTTTCATACTGATTATTATTTTGGTAGTTAGTTCAATATGGTGTAAATACCTCCAATACAATTATTGCCTATGAACAAAGGATGGGACATCGCCGTTTGAAAGCTATAGATACACAAAATCTGCTTGTCACAACATTCTTGGCAGTCGTAACTATTCTGGTTATTTCGACGCCCGTCCTTTTCTCGCCGTTCAAAGTAGCGTATGGGGCTAGTACTTCGGCTGGACCGATATCGACTCCGGTCTCGATGGCCCCCCAAGCCAAATTGGTGTATAATAATCATAAATATGGTATGTCCCCCTTCATTTTTACCGACGGTGGGCAGCTAAATAAAGTCCTATTTCCTGCTCAACCAGGAGATACAAATGCTAACTTGACAGTGCAATCAGGCAATACAGTAAACTTTCAATTCAGTAAACAGCCTACAAAAATAGATGCGTTTATCACTGACTATGACGGGGACATCCCTTCAGTACATCCTCTCAAGAAGGTAGGTCCAAGTGCATTTCAAATTTCAGGACCGTTGGGAATATGGCAGATAGAGGTACACGCGGTCTTCCCAAATAACCAATATACATCGTTTACGACACTAGCAAACGTTCAAGGGAATTCCATTGGCAGTCAATCGTTAAGCCCGCAAGCATCATGCGGTGCTCAAAATAGACTCCAGATTGCAGGCGTTACGGACAGCAATAATAACATTTCAAACACGATTGTAAATACTCTCAACAATGGGAATACTACTAGTAATAATCCTGTGCCGACGTGGTCAGCAACAGGTAAAGGTTCTTGGGTCCAGCTAGATTTAGGACAAGAGAAATCAATTTGTAATCTTGAAATTGGATTTGCCAATGGAGATAAGTCAATAAACTTTTTCACAATACAGACATCAACAGATGGAGTACACTTCGTTGGCCATGGTTCTGCTCAAAATACAGGCATGAATTCAGGGAGAGAGCAATTTAGCCTTTCGGACTCACCAATTTCAGCAAGATTTGTCAAGCTGACATTTCAGGGAAATACTCAGGGCGATATCTATAATATAACAGATTTAAAAGTGATTGGGAGTTAAGAAGTAATTGATACTAACAGACTGAACATCGAACATTCAATTATAATCTGGGTTGTTACTGCTGAGCGGGAAGTAGGATTTTCATCCCCGAGAGAAAACAGTATCTCATGTGAAGATAATAAACCAGCCGACGGTCGAGATATATGGCAAGTCTAACTTCATTAGCGATCAACTACAAGGGTGTCACGAAGCCCGTGATGAAGAAAAGAAGAGTATCAACTCCTTGGCAATTCACTCATTCTGCCTATTTTCGTGGATAAGCGGTATTTTTTTATGATTTAAAAACATGCATTATAACAGGTAAAGGCATTTGAGATATTGAATTATTTTTGAAGAAGTAGGATACATCAATTGCTGCCGGATGATAATTGGATTATGCACAAACGGATCGGAAATGAAAAGCTTATATCATAAGTAAGATCTATTTAAATTAACTAGAGTACATAGGATACGTATTACATGCAGTCCCGAGAATGACAGAGGTGGATGGCTCAGAATATCAAGATAATTTCTTCGAATCTTCTTGCTAAGTCTTGTTTATGACAAAATTGTTGATTGAGATTAACAGAATAGTAAAGGAATCACGATATTAACTGTATCATTTTGCGAATCTTCGTTGGACAATGATTATACGTAGGTATTGATCATGATTCATGATAATTTTATTGTTAGACAGGAGAGGGATTTTTCAAGATCTGATCGCTACCGCCGTTGTAATAGTAACTATGACCGCATTGTTACCAATCATAGCTTACGGAGAGCTTCAATACCTCACTAATCAATTACCTCCTTCAAATCAATACGGAGCTTACATCAATGCCGGCATTACAAGTAGCAGTAGTACTAATAATAAAGTAGTAATTTTATCTTTTGATGATAACAGGAAAGGAGATTTCACTTATGCAAAACCCATTTTAGACAAGTACGGATTTAAGGCTACTTTTTTTGTCATTTGTGGCAAGACAACTGACAAAGGAGCTATGAATTGGCAAGACATAGCTGCTATGCAGAGCGATGGTATGGATATAGAATCCCATACTATGACTCATGCTCATCTTAACACCCTATCCCAAACTCAGCTGGATTTTGAAATTGGCGGCTCGAAGCAGTGCCTTGCTAGTCATGGATATAACTCTCCGATCTTTGCTTATCCATACAACGAAGGATCAAATAACCCCACCGTAGTAAATACAGTTGCAAAATATTATGATATGGCCAGATCTGGAACAGAACCTCTCATGTTCTTAGATTGTACTGGATTCAAAAAGAATCCACAAACTGATTGCAGGACATATTCTCCTGATGGTAAACTGAACTACGCGAACAAGTATGCTGCTAGAAGCCTATCATTTGATGTAGTAGAAATTAAGGACTCGTTTAATAACGCTGCAATATTTTCTGACTTCGTAAAAATAGTCAATAGCCAGATCAAGTATAATCAAGGTGGAAAGATAAATGCAGTTCCTTTAATTACGCTCCATAACGTTGACTTGGCTACCAATATGCCGTATCATACTAACTCAGGTCTGTTTGATCAGTTAATGAAATATCTGCATGATAATGGTTTTAGGGTATTAACTCTCAAGCAGCTTGGATACAATACACAGACTAATACTTTTTACTTGAAGGGTGCTTGAATGACACGAATTGTTATACTAACTGAATAGACCCAAAAAAGCAGGGCTTGCTCGGCTTTCAGCGAATGATTTTATGTATAATAACAATATATTCTAGTTTATTTCAAACAAGGGAGTCAGCCGGCGCTGATAGTTCAGCTCGTCTAGGTGCAACATTCCATCATCCACGTAGCTAAGCAGTAGACGCTACCACGAGCCGCTTTTGCAATTCAGCTCGAGGATGACCTATAGTCAAAAGTATATATTCCACTTTTTGAAAATTTTGAGTGAGAATTGAAACATCAGGTCCGGATGACTATAACGCCTTTAATTGTCGTCATCTCGATTTTAGTAGCAATAGTAATTATGTTCTCGAGTAATATCGCTGAGAGTAAGCCTCAGTTCACTACGGAGAAGGCAAGTATCACCAATCACAAAACTGTCTTTTCTTCCACTCTTTCTCCATCTTCACCGATAAAAGAGAGCAATACAGGTTCGTCTTCTCCATCGTGTATTACCTACACTCCATCAACTAGAACAATTACCGTCAGCTGTACTTCTTCAAGCATGACAGAAGTTTACAATAATCTTCAAGATAATAGCATATTGAGTAAGCAATCTTCACCACAAGGTGGTGGTAGTAATATATGGTTTCTAAATGCAAATCTAATAATTGCAAAAGGAGCTACATTCCATATTGATTCTACGAATACTAAGTGGCTAAAGATAAGCTCAAAGGTAACACGTGGTGCTGGTTCTGCTAAGATAGCTCCTGCTTACATCATAGATGTGCACGGTAGTCTAAAGATTGACTCTGCGAAGATAACATCATGGGATCCAACAACAAACTACTATGCTATAACTAATGGATCACGGACCGGCGACATCACGCATCCCGGTGCTCCTAGGCCATCTATCGTAGTTGAAAATAATGCAACGGGCACAACAGATATCACAAATTCAGAGATTGCATATTTAGGCTATGAACAAGGTCAGCATAAAGGCGGTTCAGGCCTGAGCTATTATTACGGAGGCGATGGAAGTATCATAAGAAATAACGATATACACCATTTGTACTTTGGACTATATACTTTTGACGTAGGTCATATGATTATTGAGAACAATATTATTCGTAATAGTGGACACTATGGTCTTGACCCACATACAAGCACACATGATATGGTAATTAGAAATAATAAAGTCTATGACAATAACGGTAGTGGTATAATCTGCTCACTTAATTGCTACAATGTCTTAATTGAAAATAATAAGGTTCATAATAACGCGGGAGAGGGATTAGACTTTAGTAGAAATATGTATAATTCTATTGCCAGGAACAATATTATCTATAACGAACCAAAAGGCATCATTGTTTCACAATCACATAACAATATGATATCTAATAACTCAATTTCAAATAGTGGAGATGGAATTAACGTTGGATATGGGTCAACAAGAAACAAAATATTCGATAATACAATAATGAACTCTATCTCAGATGCTTTACTTGTCAACAAGGGTTCTTCAGAAAATATATTCTCATCTAACAAGATAGTTAGCGCTACACCACAAGGATTGAAGATTGTTCAAGATGCAACATCAAAGAATAATGTGTTCTCTAATAATCAATTTGTAAATTCAGTAGCCTCCACGAAAAAATAAGACAAAATCAATTCATAATAGCACGAAAAAAAAGTCTGTAGAGCACATATGCTGGCAAGTCTGACTAAGTGTAAGAATGTTTTAGATTCAGAGATTCAGTACCGTTGTGGTTAATATCACTATACAAAGACTTCCCAGTAGGCTTACTATTCTAGGAATCGAATAAAATAATAAATAAAATCAAATCGTGACAATTGAAATATCAGAGAGGGAGTGTTAGACTGCCCCGATTACTATAATTCTAGCAGGATTCATATATCAATCCTGCTTTTCCGATCTAATCATTTACCGTTTGCATTGGATGTTGATGCACCGCTGCTTGCATGGCTGCTACCGTGAAACTCTTTATCATAACAACTGTTGACATCAGCTAGAGTGAGTTTTCCCGATTTATTGGCAATTTCAGTCACGCAATTAAAGTACCGCTTCAATGCGAAAGCTGGAGTAACGAAAGCACTTGCTACTATCAGCGATAATGCTGTCACGATAGCAATGACTTCTAGGAACACAGACATTTTTGCACTCATTGAATAGTGGTATAAACTTATGATTTATAAGAAATGTGACTAACAATATAATAAGAAGATTCGGGCTACTTAATCTCTTAAATTTTACATCTAGTGTCTTATTATAAAACCAACGTGTCTTTAAGCGAACGTTTTTTCGATGGCAGACTTTATGACTCAAATTTAGAGCCAAACGGTATTCAGAGCCAGTCTGAATGAATTGGGATATACACTCTCTTCCTTGCATCGTCAAGACTATTTCTTCCAATTATTAAGCCTTGTAGTTTCAGCTCATCAATCGCTCCTTGGACTGTTCTTCTAGGCAGGTGGCTCAGACTTATCAAATCACTCTGTTCAATAGGATGCTTTGACTTAATAATATAATAAATGAATTTTGCAGCAGGGCCACCCTCAGGGTCCTTGCGCAAATATGATACCCCAAAAGCTGCTTTCGAAAGAAATCCTCGTCGTTGAGACTCAACTGATGCGACGGACCCTGGATGAATTTCAGCTAAATTTACCCGCTGTCCAAACTCTGCAATCAGAGCTGATTGTTGTGACTCCAGAGGAGCCTCGAATATGAAAGTGCTGGGTGGAAATTTTGCTGTTATTGCTCCGATGAGGTTCCATTTTATGAGACTTTTTTCATCATAAATTCCTACGCTGACTCCTTCGTTTGCCTCGAGCACCACCTTTTTGGATCCTAACTTTAAGGCATCACCGATTTTATAGGACGTTTCTTCGACATTCAGCTGATGTCTTGGATCCTTCCTTCCTACCTTGCATTGAACATTAATATCGAGGGAAGTTACCAAATCCATAATCTTCCTCTTACGTTCCATACTTATGTCTACACTATTTTCACCGATCTCTATCGTGTCAAATCCAATTGCGGCTGCCTCTTTCGCAAGTCTTTCCAATGAGTGTTCCAAAATTGCGAATTCGGTAATTGTACTTCCTGTTGATACTTGTACACCTAGATCATGATAGAATTTAATTTTCTGTTTCAATAGCGTATCGGAGGCAAGCAACGGGAGCGCGCCATGAATCTTGACTATATCTATGAATGGTGCGAGTATCTCAAAGTTCTCTTTCTCAAGGCCCTGAAACCTATCTATGATATAGGTAAGTCCCTCTTTTCTTGGTTTTTGTGAGTCTAGCCTGTTTTTAGCCAAATCCTTCAGCAAATTGGGACATAGAAAATGCATCCAGCATTATATATAAACGACAGCTCGTTTTGTCGTTTTATTCAAAGAAATAATGAAGAATTGCTCTTTTCTATGTTATCGTTAGTCCATGTTGACCCAAAAAAAGATCAGATGACAGCAGTGTCCTAGGAGGTCGAGTCTGTGTTTCATTTAGTGTGCAAAAAATTAAAGTTGGATAAACTGTATTATCCATACATTGATGGAAGTATCTTAGCGGATAGGTTATCGCTAAGGAGAAGACAAGTTAGTGTGATTAAGCTAAACTGACAAAGCAAGCAGAATCTTATGGCACAGGTCTTCTTTTAAGCCGTCTTGATC
>CAKOFP010000316.1 GCA_933226995.1 Candidatus Nitrosopolaris rasttigaisensis
AATTATCCATGGGGCTTCAGCTTCCATGTGTGTAAATTCAGCAAGATGTCGAACCGTTCTCGATTTTTCTGCTCTGAAAGACTCTGTAACACTCCAAACAGGTCCAAGAGAAAAGACCATGGCTTCAAGATAGAGCTGCGCGCTCTGTGACAGGTACGCATCATCATCAAAATATCTCACCTTGAAAAGCGTTGAACCACCTTCGACAGCATCCTTTACTATAACAGGAACATTTACCTCCAACCAATTATTCTCAATAAACCATTGACGCGCATATTTCAAGATCGAAGCCCGGATCTTTGCTATTGTGCTCATTCGCCTAGTTCTAACCGCGAGGTGTCTATTATCGAGTAGCAGATCCTCGCTCTGATACTCTCCTATGGGATAGCCAACTTTTGCTACACCGTATATTTTGAGATCAGTCGCTCTGATTTCATACCCACCCTCTGGGGCTCTTGAATCTTGCTGCAGTTTGCCCGTAACTTCTATACATGACTCGATAGTGAGAGTCAGTGCCTTCTCAGCAGCAAGTACGCATTGAATTACTCCGCCTCTGTCATCCCGTATCAGCATGAAAGTATTTTCTTTTTGTTTTCGAAGTCTATGTACCCAGCCTCGTACTGTGACCTCCTTTCCAATGTAGTCAGCATATTTGATATCATTGCATCTAAGATGTATCACTAGTTTGAGTACTTTCGGACTCTGCTTCATAAGTGTATATCAATAATAAAAGAGGCTCCCCGCGCCGCTAGTTTGTATTGCACGCACATCATAAGATACAAGATCAACACAAGATAGAATGAGGATGCGATCAGCCCCCATTGCAAATAGCGTTGCACTAATAAATAGAAGCAAGAATAATGATAATTCAGAAATGGCAAAGTTCGATGGAATAAAAGGTCAGGAACTTCTAGATGTAGAGCTAGGCGATAATGAAATTACCCTCATTTTCAAAGACAACAGATTTCTTTTCGTAAGGATTGAAAACGGGAGGTTCGTTTGCGAATCTGTGCCAGAGTAAGTAAACACATAGCTTAGGTTTACAGGAGTTCATTGAAAGAGGCCAATGAGTGCAATGTTTTAATTGTTGCATTACTCGATGTGGTGAGTCGAACCGGCTTGGACGAGTATCTCGAGGGAAAATCATTTGGTTTATCTGGTTTAAAATTGTAGATTTGTTAAAAATGATTCAAGTATTTGCGTCCATTTAATCTACGAATGAGTCGCGGGTTAGGCGTGCGTCAGTCAGATTCTAGGGCAAGTTGGTAAGCCTTTGTCCACCTAACAAGCAGCTCCTTCTATGATAATAAAAAATTAGTTAACCGACTTTTTGTCAGTAGAACGCATAAATACATAGTCGGATTTCCTTTGACCCCAGGATGGCATCGAAAGCCCCCGATATGCAAACTGGGATCAAGGAGTCTAGTCTTAGTTTTATTTCTCTGCATCAACCAAAGTATCTAAGTATTATGACTGCAATAGTCATTTCATGCAACCTACTCTTACCTTTTGAACTACGTGGCATGGTCCTACGCCTCATTCCACAGCAAGGACATAATAAAAATCCAATATTAGAAACACACAGCATACCCGACACCTTTTTTGTCCTTCAAAATACGATAGCCACGTTGTGCTTTATCAGCTTCGTGATTAATGCAGATACCTTTACAGATCATTTCTTTGCATTAGACTAAATCTTCTGGCTTGGAATAAGTATGCAGGCCCAACTTATATTCATGAGTTTGGCCGGATCACTACCATCACAGTGACCGCTAAGGCCATGTACTATCGAGCCAAGAGGATTATCGTCGGTTGGCTGTGGGGGTGAAGTAGGATGGTCTGGATTTTGCTTGAATTTGATTATTGCTGGTATTGCACCTTTTGTGTGCGGTACTACGGCGCTTAATAGTCCGGCTATTACTGGCACGATTAGGATCGCTTTCAATGTATTCGGTATTATCACACTTCTGTATCCTTGTTCGTAAACATGATCTAGTATCTCTGGTTAACACAGTTTGTGTGTAGTTGAATTGCTTTGTGTTTTAGGAATTCTCGCTTCTGTTTGGGCCGCATTGTTCAGTTCCTCTCCTTTAAGTGCGTTCAAGGGTTTTTGTCCAAGACGTGCCAAATCAGAGGTAGATCAGAAAAAGATAAGGGGTGCAGAGAGATAGGATACATGGGGCGGCATAAATAAACCTAAACACAGATAGTGATAATGAATCAATAAGGATTACTGAAATAGTAAATTTATTGCTAAAAGAAGTCCAGATCCCGACATTGCAGTCGCTGCCTTTTAATACTTACCCAAAGATAGCAACAGCCCTCGAAAATCTGCAGGTGTATGGATGCGATGGAATAGAAGCAAGAATAAGGGATGCCCTGGTGGAACTGATTTCTACAGCAATTAGATTTCTTCTCGAAATCAGACACCTTAAGGTGCTTGACCAACAAAGTATGATAGCTTCTTCGGCATCGTCATCCTCATTTTCAGCCGCATCTACTCCTACCACGACTACTACGACTACTACGACTACTACGACTACTACGACTAGTGCAGCTGCGATAGATTATTCGAAACTCACAGAGGAAGAAAAATACATTTTGGATGCGGAAAAAGAGTCTGAAAGAAGGAGAAGCGACATACTGCTAGCAATTACCAAAGGCAGGCCAAAAGTACTCGAATCGATTTCAAAACGAGTACGTTCAAAGTATATAGTAATCAGGTTTTTAAAACCAATGGAACAGTTTATGGGTGTAGATATGAAACGATATGGGCCATTTCGGCAAGAAGACGTAGCGGTCCTTCCCTTTGAAAATGCGCGGTCCTTGATCGAAAATAACCATGCAATGGAAGTACAAAGCATATATTAATAAACAAAAAAACACTAATCATTATATAAAATAACAGGCATCATACGTAAATGAAAGCCGCCAACTTCGAAACACCAGTTTAGAATTTTGATCTGATCGACATAGAAGAACCAAAAATCACAGATCACTATGTATTGATACGTGTTAAGGTGGCGGGGGTAAACCCATTCTATTTTCGTGCCGTGTCTGGCGGAGTAGATGTAAAATCTTTACCCCACATCCCAGGAGCTGAACTGAGTGGTGTCGTAGAGAGGATTGGAGATCATGTGACGAACATTAAGGAATGTGACAGAGCTATTGTATATAGCAGAGTGTTCGATGGAACCTGGATTTGTGTTTAAATCAATCTGAAATGCTATGCAAAAACGGAGGAATAATTGGTGTGGTAACTAATGGCGGCTTTGCAGAGTACATTTCAGTTCCGGACCGAAATGTGTTTTAAATACCTGAGAAATGGATTGGGATTTAGCTGCGAGCCTGTCTATAAGGATGTTAACTGCTTTTCCTGCCCTAAAGGAAGCTTCACTAAAATTAAATGACTGCCTGATCGTCTTTGGTGCCTCATGGAATACTGGCATGATGGCGCTTCAATTTGGTAAGAAAATTGGAGCAAAGGTTATTGGGGTTTCTAAGCAGCACTGGATAACTGATTTCGGAGCTGATTATGTCATAGGGGATTACGATAAAGTAGTAGAAAAGGTTGATGAGATTACTGGAGTTCTCAATTCGATTGGTGTAAAGACATGGGATAATAGCTTTGCCTCTGTTGGTGTAAATGGAAGATTAGTAACATATGGAATCTTAACACGAGCTGACGTTAAATTAAATATTCAATCTCTTTATCATAAGCAAATAAAACTAATAGGCGCCACTGGCGGTAACCTGAAAGAGCTCCAAGAGCTTCTTACTACTTTTTCCGCCAAAGATCTTAAAGTTAGAGTATGGAAGAAGCTCAGCATTCAAGATGGTAGGAAGGCCCTGGAGGCACTATCTGATAAAGAAAGAGAGGGAAGAATTCTGGTAGAAATCAAAAGTTGACACTTTATGCATCTTTTCATGAACTATCATGTCAAGATTCATAGTTTATACCTCTGATTAACTGCCTACCTATTTATCGTCGCGCCACCATCCTTTTTGGTACTGGCAACACATACATACTCTGGCTCAAGAGCAGTAACTATAGGCAGATAAGTCCAAGCCGCTCATGCCACAAGCACGATAGTAGCGATAATGTTACGCAGTAGAAAAAGAAAGCGAAACATAAGGTAGGGGTCTGTTAAGCCGATGTATAATAGCCGCGAAGCAGCTGGAAATTCGACAGATCAGGCAGATTCATGGATAAGGCGCTAACTGAAGTCGTAACTGCATCAACATCTACAAAGCCGAAGGATATCAGAAATACTATCAATAAAGAAATCGCCGTTAGCTTTGCGGCGCATTGGGTACCCAACCTCGTCTCATGATTTTATGCAGTTCAGTCTTGGAAATCTTTGGTTGATTTATTAGTGTGTTTTATTAATGGGAGGTTTCGTTACCCCTGCTGCTCTAGATACATAGTATTCATCCACTTTCCCATTATGACATGCATCTAGTCTTCCATTATTAGCAGCACACACTTCAGTAACGAGGTTTTTTAGTTGTCTATCACAAGCCTGTATTCCATTTGGTAAAGAGTTCAGACAAAAGTCAAGTATACTGTTTAACCTTGCGTTAAGTTCACTTTGATTAACTCCAATAGTAGCAGGAGGAGCGGTTGATGAAGGTCGATTATAGAGCGAAATGGCGCCGACCAAAACCGATGAACCAAGGACAGCCATCAGTCCGATCACCATCACTTTTTTGGCAGATACCACTTTTGTACATTACTGAAGTTCATGACGTGTATATAGTTATAGGGCATTCCTTTAGGGATCTTTCGACAATGAGCACTCAGACGCACTAGTAGTTCGAGAAGGGCAATAAAAATATAAAAGTTAGGCAAAAAATGATACGCTCCAACGATCGCTTGACTCAATCTCAGAATCAACAGAACCAGTAATTTAACGTAGTAACAATCCCAACCGCTGTTGGTACTAACTCAAATCGAGATGATTTCTTAGATTCCTGCATATGTTTCTGATGGTGACTTCTGTTACCCCTGCTGTTTGAGCGAAAACTGTCTGGCTTATACTACCTCCATTAATCAGACATGATAGGTAAAGAATTGACGCTGCAAGTCCCATAGGGCTTTTTCCCGCAGATAGCTCACTTTTAGTAGCAGCATTCATGATATTGATTGCTTTCTGCTTTATCTTCTGGTTCAGGTTAATCTGGTTCGCGATCCTAGCAATACACTTTGTTGGATCGACAGTAGGAATTCTGATGTCAAGTTCAATTACCATATCCCTGTACTCCCGTGAAATTGCTTTGCGCTTAAGGTTGCTTATTAGACAAATCTCCTTAAGCGTTCTTGGAGTTCCTTCTTGTCTGCATGCTAGATACAGAGCCGCGGCTAATGCTGCTGCTGTTTGCCTTCCACGTACCAATCCTCTTTCATGGGCTTTTCTGTAGATGTACGCAGTTTTCTCAATTATTGCATCAGGAAGTCCAAGTTTATCCTTCAATATGTTTAGTTGATTAAAGGCCGTCCTGAGGTTTCTATTAGCGCTAGCTTGGGTTCTAAGATCCCAAGTCCTCAACCTTCCCATTGTAGAACGCATAGATGCATCCAACACCTGCCCTCTAGCATCTTTACGGCCTCTTCCAATCATTGTATATAATCCCATGTCATGACGAGCCAATGAGGTAGGCATTCCTGTCCTCCTTCTATCTTTTGCTTCTTCAGAATTCACGAAATCACGCCATTCTTGTCTGGTGTCTTGAATTTTATCAGAAATTACTAGACCACATTTACTACAAACTATCTCACCAGTCAATAGGTCTGTGATAATAGTCTGATCTTCCTTGCACATTGAGCATACAGTTGAATTTTGCATTATTGTAACGAGGGTAAAGTGTTAAGATATGTTAGTGACACACAGATTCAAGTATATGAATGTCTGCATTCGTTTTATTGTTTTGGTTGGCTCGCAAACAATCGCGAGAAATTTACAAAGTACAAGAACTAAGTGTAACTGAAAATTCCTAACTAAATTCATGATTGTCCTTCGACAAATAGGTCTCCAACGGAGTTGAAGCTATCATGTCTTGAGCGACTTTGATATACTCAGCGTCTATCTCAGTCCCTAGGTAATCAAGGCCTAAACGAAGACACGCTAGAGCAGTATTGCCTATTCCCATGAACGGATCATAAACTAGCATGTTCGGCTTGATCCCATGTAGATTTATACAACGTTCGGGCAACTTTATGGGAAATACTGCAGGGTGTGGACGCCCTTCCTGAATAGTTGGATATGCTATAAGCCATACGTTTCCTCTATCCCGTTTATCCTGCTTCGCAGATTTCCACCTTCCGATATTGGTTTTATCTTGATATCTTACGCCTATTCTCAATTTATCCAGTTTTATATTTCCAGTTTTGGTAAAGTGAAAAATATATTCTTGCAGATCACTTAGGTATCTATCACTAACTATCGGCTTAAAGTGACCGATAGATATGTTGCCATACTCACGGAATTCATTATTCTTACCTACGTCCTCTGCGTCAATAGAAACCGACTTTATCCAATGAATTGTATTTTGGAGTTCGTAAATAGTTCTAAATTGAGTGGCGACTTCGAATGGAGACGTTGGATCTACTGGTCTACCTCCAACATTAAGGAAGAACGAGCCGTCGTCTTTTAAAATATCGTAACTTTTTTCTGCAACATTCTTCATCCATTGTAAATACTTCTCCCTTTCTTTATTGTCTTTGTATATTCCATATCCCTTGTTCATATTGTAAGGTGGAGAAGTAACAATGACATCTACTAGGATTTTTTGATCCTTAAGCTTACTCATGAAGCTTAGACAATCTTCTTGATATATACGGTTGAGGTGTATCAGTGTATTCAATCCATGTACGCTCTTTTTTATAACCTTGTCGCATTTTTGAATTAGATGATAACAGTGGGCAGCCCATGCGGGCGGTAGTATTCTTTCGTTTATCTTGATGGGAAATCTAACTCAGATTGTTACTTTTATTATGGCTTCATGGGTCTAATTGACGGTCGTTGTGAAAGAACAGCACTAGATAGCTAGCAGCAAGATTGAGACCCCCTTAACGTGGGTATTGGATAAAGAAAAATTCCGCTATATCCTTCCGATAATTAATCTAACGAGAAAAATTTTTCTAGCCACCTTTTTGCGATGTCAAAATTTTGCTCTGCTTCTACAATCACATCGTTATTCTCATATCTAACGTTGATAGCCTTTAATGTACTATGATACAAACTAAATTTCTTTCCCGATGGCGTAATTACAATTTTGTCGACTATGAGAAGGCCTTCGTTGAGAAGCCACTTTATTTTTCTAAAAGCAGTAGTACGTGGGATATTGCCATTATCCCTTGTAATATCGTTAAAGGATTTTGAGTGATGCATAACAGAACCCATGATTTCTACAAGTTCATCATCAGCCAAAGCTGTAAGGAGGGCTCTCTTTACTTTTTGGCTTTTAACTATCATTAGATTCTTTGATTGGATATTAGTTGCGCTGGTTATTTAATTTCGTATCGGAGAATGGTACATCTGTTGATTAAGAGAGTAGATCGGACAAAAGTTGCCAACAGGGTGTAAGCCGAAGTGAAATCAAAGAAGCGTGAATGATCAGCATCCTTGAATATTAGGCGTGTGAGTGGCGAGTTTGGTCGTTTACGGTTAATATCTTCTTATTGATCATCCTCCGACAAACAAAACAATTATCACATATTAGCAGGGATGATTACACGATATCCTGGGTTTTCATACACGATATTGCTGGATGATACAATTTATCTTCTACCGATATACTTTACCGCCCATGATGTTTGTAAATATAATAAATT
>CAKOFP010000317.1 GCA_933226995.1 Candidatus Nitrosopolaris rasttigaisensis
TAAGTTGGGGCGAAGATACAGTCTACATTGTTTTTATGGTTATTTATTTATCACATAAAAGTCATAAGTGAGGTTTTTGTCTGCCCTTGACGTTCGGCGTTTAGCGTGATATTCAATTAATGTCCAAAACGCCGGGAACGTCTCCACCAATCCTAAGATGGGACAGAGTATGAGAGTTTGCAAATGCAACACGAATCTCTTTGACCATGCTATCTTCGAATATCTGAGGTTTAAAAATAATCCTATTTGATATGAAAAAAGCCATATCATAGAAGAAAACAACAGGATTGCGCCAATACCAAATTGAAAAGCACCCATGTTCCCAAAAAAATGTACAGTCAATTCAGAATAAAGTGTTCTCAGCAAGTTCCCAAAGACAGCCATGCCATCAGCGCCAACTCTATAATTGATTAAGGTATTTGATGTAATAAGCAAAAGAGGTAGGTTTATGTGGAAAGAAAGGATTAAAGAAATGAAGCCAGAAGCAAAGCCCATAAAATACGTAATCAGCTTGTAAGAGAGCTTAAACCTGTGAATCGGAGGAAACTTGTTTATGTTCTGCAGGCTACCCAGAACCCATCTACGCCTTTGCATAAAGTGGTCCTTGATGTTTAGGGGCGGCTGCTCCAAAAGAATGCCTCCGTGCCAGCCCATAGATCTTGGACCATATTTATGGTACACTTGATAGCCGAACATCTGGTCTTCTGCAAGAGTGGGTCCGAAATTCCAACCGATCGAATCCTCGACATCTGATCTTACCAGTAAATTGCTTCCGTGCATGTGCAATGGAGAAGTCTTGACATATTGCTCATTTTTCATCTGCGAAACGCAATCGTAACAAGTAAATGGCCTTATGGATTCAGCAAGTGCTGTTAGGATGTTAGCCGATTCAAATTTCAAAGGATAGAAAATGGGTCCTTCAAATGCTAGTCCTTGACCCTCTCTAATGGCTTTCAGCAGAGAGAGAACAGTTTGATGTGTAACATAACTTTCGTCGTCCATATGAAAGATCCAGTATTTCGAAGCGTTTCTTCCAGTTTTGCGCCTTGATTCGACTGCATATTGTAATGCTCTTCCTTTTTTGATTGCACTGCTTCTAAAGTTTTTATCAACTAGCACAACCTCACTATTTGAGTGGGATAGGGTATCAATGTCCTGCGGGTCGTCAGTGATAACCGAGATTCGGTAATCGAAGTACTTTATCTTGTCACAAGATGTGACTATTGAATCGATACCTCGTAGTACGACTGGCGTCTTTGTTGCAGAACGACTAGTTATTTGGAATATTATTACCGGGTCGTTATGAATTCGTTGAACGTCCTTTCCTATGAAAGATTCTCTATTCTTCAGAAACCTGATTATGGATACAAATGCAATAGGGACGTTAGTAAGCCATACAACTGTTATAATGCCTACTAGGATATCGTCTAGCAATATCTAGAGACAAAATACTTCATAATATATAATAACCGCTTTCTAGAATTTTTTAAATGTGAGCTCGACGATTTGTTATAGGCACATTATGACACTAGAATAATCTTAAGAAAAACATATCTGATTTCGATTTTCTAAGCATACTACGGTTTACATTAGAATTATCTAATTTCTAGAAAAACTATGGATAAAAAGAGTTACCGTCCTTGTTTCGATGGGAGACCATAATGCCTCCGGAGAGCAAGTTAAACGAACGCAATGATGCAACCTACTGCGAGCAATGTAAGGGTTATACTGTTATCTTTGATATGGTATCAAGTGAGTACGTCTGCAGCTCCTGCGGGTGCGTTGCAAACGATAAATTTTTTAACAATGAACATTCGAGCGGATATTCTGGTCAATCTGGCTTCAGCGATAGATCCAGGACTGGCATGCCTGAATCTTTGGCTATACACCATAAGGGACTATCCACGCTAATAGGGATGGGGGACACAGATGCGCGCGGTAAAGCGCTGGAGCCAGCACAGAGAATGAAAATGCAAAGATTGCGCACCTGGAATAACAGATCTCAACTGAATGACTCAATATCGAGAAATTTGGAGAAGGCTTTAAAATTTCTAAATAATTTTGGCGATAAACTTAACCTTAGCCAAGCTGTGCTGGAAAGTGCTGCATATATCTACAGGAAAGCAGCAATAAAGAAGCTCGCAAAGGGCAGATCAACCCTAGGGCTAGTAGGGGCAGCGCTTTACGCCGCGTGCAGAGAGACAGCAACCCCGAAAACGATTTCTGACGTAGCTTCAGTCTGTAATTTGTCCAGTAAAGATGTGATGTCACATTACAAGTTGATATTGAGAGAGCTTTCTTTACAAATGCCGGTGCTGCATGGGCCAGATTATGTTACTCTGATTGCCAACAGACTTGACCTGACTGAGAAAACAAAACGAGAAGCACTTAAAATATTTTCGGAGGTCCAGCAAAACCGAATTTCAATCGGGAAGAACCCCAGAGCGCTGGCTGGCGCTGTAATATATTTGGCTTCACAAAGCTGCAACGAGTTTCTCCGACAGGTCGAGATTTGCCAAGTAGCTGACATATCCACAGTCTCTCTCCGGAAAAGATGTAAGGAGATCAAGGCAACCCTGGAAGTTTAGCTTGTTAGGTATTCACGGTATCTTCTTGATATAACGTACAAACTCCCCTCCATCATGAAGATTCTTTAGTTGCTCCCTGGCTATCTTTATATATGCAGCCTGGAAGCCAGGATATGCTTCTTTGCAAGAGAACAAAGTCAATATCATTCCTTGGTGATTGATCTTGAAACCTTGACAGGGCTCATGTCCTCTGATAACAAGTTTGCTGGCCGACGTATTAAGCCACTTTTTGGATATCGCTATCCCAAAATGTTTACCATAGCCTCTCCTGGAATACTCCCAATCCAGCCCATTACTAATATGTTCCATTGGGTCATTCCACAATATTTCCTCCATAGCATTACTACTAATGAACGGGTCTTGAACAGCAGATCCCAGGCCGTTTCCGCGATGTATATTTAGTAACAAATCGTCCCCTGTTGGTAGACCTCCGTGAACGATTAAAAGTTGCTTCGGTATCAAGACGATTAAACTAAGTAACCGAAAGAATGGTATTATCTTATTGCCATAGATTGATTTTGCCATTTTATTTCCGTAGTTCTGAGCGAGTTTCAGTGGCAAATCATGCGAAGAAAAAGGAAACTCTACTGGAGCTTCATGATTTCCACGCATTAAAACGACTGAGTTGGGGAATTTTTGTTTCAAATAACAGATTACATACAGCACGCCAATGGAGTTGCTTCCCCTGTCTACATAATCACCAAGAAATATGAGCTTGTTATTGGGATTTGTCAGTCTAGTCTCAAAATCAATATCTTTGAGCACCCATAGCAATGATTGCAAGTCACCATGGATATCGCCTATCAGAACAAGTTCTTCTGGAAGACTGTCCAACTCAACCATCTGGGCGTTCACCTTGCCGCGGTTGATATGTCCAATTTGCCTTTCTTTCTCAATAGCAGCCGTAGCATTCTCTACAACCTCCGTGAGAGCCTGCGCCTGTACTTCAACGAACAATTCTTCGAAGTCTTCTAGCAAGTTAGATGTCTTGTGTTTGTTTATGAAGAGTTAAATATTTTGTCAGCAATAACGGATTAGGCTGGCTACTTTTCAGAATACCGGTAGTTCATCGTGCGGTACACCATTCTCTGATTGTTTTGGCATTGGCCCAGATAAGAAAAGAAAGTACCTACGAATCATTTTCAAGGCGGATGCGTGTTGCATCTGAAGACAGCTGGTCCTAGTTAAAAAGTATATTTATTAAAAGCCACTCGTAGTGATCTAATTTAGATCATAATTGCCACTAAACACAAAAGGATGGAGTAATAGGGGATGGCTAGAGATCATTGAATTTATACTTTCCATGTGTGAGGGAGGCGCACGAAAGACGCATGTAATGTATAGATGTAATTTGAATTCTAAACAAATTAGTGAATATTTGAACTTTCTTATAGATTGCGGTATGCTGGAAAGAGTACAGGAAAGGGCTAACTCGAAGCGCTATATTTTCAAGACCAGCGAATTAGGTAATAAATTTGTGGGTAGATATAAGCAGATGGCAGAGCTATTCAGCAAGCCGCCTCCGCCATCAATAATGAATGAATGACACTCCTATCCTTTGTTTCAAGTCATTAGACCTCTTAGCCTAATTATATCAAAAAAGTTATCAGTAACATATGTAAATTTCATATCTATGTCCTAATCTTTGAATAATATTTCTATCGGATACTTACCCTCACGTTAAATGAAATGTAAGTATTATTCTATCGTCGGCAAAATGAAGAATCGTAGTCGTTACGAAGTCATAGCTGCAATTCTAAAATCAGCATGTAAAGAAGAAACACGGACCAAGATAATGTACAAAGCTATGTTAAGCAATGATCAATGCAAAATATATCTTGATTCTCTTCTTCAAAGCGGCCTAATCCAGGAAGTTGACAATGGCAATAAAATGGTTTATAGAATCACACAGAAGGGGAATAGGTTTCTTTCATATTACGATCAAATGAAAGAACTACTGCCAGTCGGGGTCGAAGAGAACGTTGCCGAAGAGTACTACCACCTTAGTGCTAACCCTATCTAAACTAGAGATTCAAGTGTGAGGGCTGGATATCCTGAAATTCTATCATTCACAACTGCATAAGGATGTGTTTCAGGCTTCACAGAATGCAGCACTAAAGTGCCACTAATGGATGTGAGGTGGAGTTGGACATCTGCCATTTCTGAAAGGTTGAGCTCTGTGCTATGATGATGCCTCACTGCGAGTAGAGTGAGATCTGCCGTAGCACCGATGAAGGATAGCAGATCGGTTCCGTTAGCTTCGTTGTATTGATGTATCCTGTGACACATAGCCATCCCCAAAACATTCACCAAAAGTTTATTTGGATAGTTTCGCCTTGTTTTAATTATCATATCACGGAAGTATTGGATTTGTTTTTCAGAATTACCCACGTTTTGATATTGCGAGATTGCAGGATCTGAGGGAAGCTCGTCGTTTGTGCCTATACAAAAAATCTTTACGAGATCCGTTTTGTGCTCTGTTGGCAGATATGGTCGAAGATAACTCATAATTACCTTCGCGTCAATCCCACCAGAAGCTTCAATTATTACGGGATTGTCGTTTCTAAGTATGTTTGAGATTATTCCTGCCAGTATTGCGAGAGTTATCTTTGCATGTATGTTCGATTGCGTTTCTAGGAGTACGATGCCTTTCTTGGGGAATCCCCCTCCAAGCGCTTCGTCAAGCTGCTCATATCCGCTAGGGACGTGATGATCCTGCGTTGGTGATGAGGTATGTATTGGTGACCCTCTCCTCAGGCGTTCCGTCTGATTGATGCTATTGTTGATGTTATTGTTGTTATACGAATCAGTAAACATGAAGTCACACGGGTCATAAGGATTGTAGCTTCGAAAAATACCTTTATTTAAAGTATAGATGTAAGAAGGTTTTTTAATCTGGATTCCTCTCAGTTTTGTCAAGGCGATTTCTCGTATCCTCATCCCATCATGTAGCTTTTGATTTAATTCCACGATCCCATCTACCAGGAAATCGAGAGTAGTATCAGTAGGATTTTCACTGATAAAAATCAACTTCGCACCCGCTCTTTCCCGCCACGTTTGCAAGACCCGTTCATTGTTCAGACGAGCTTCTTTGTCCATAAAAGATGCAATGGCATCCCAACTATCTATTATAATTATTGGGGCCTTAACGTCCATCAACTGATTTGTAATTCTTTCAAAGAGCGATTCGGGTTCATCGAGCCGTGCATCCTCAAAGCTTGAGAGGTTATAACCTATTCGCTGCGACGATGACGATGATGCCAGTGGTGGCGTTTCATCTTGATTTGGGATTACATCCGCATATCTACCAAGCCACGGATAGTAGATAAAAAGTTGTTTTGGAGATAGCCTCGTTGAAATATAAAAGAAGTTGTTTTTGATCTTCAAGGTTCTAAGAATAGTAAGTGAGAGTGTAGTTTTACCTGTTCCCGCATAGCCTTTAACAAGTAACGAATACGTATCGCGCCGAACAAATTCCAGCAGCTCGTAAGGGATATTTGCTGTTGTTCTTCTGCTGTTAGCGTCGTTCTTAAGTCTGCCTGGGCGCTTCCCCGCTCTCTTTTCCAATCCAGTTAGCACTTCCATTGCGGTGATAATAAATTCTTTCTAATTTTGGTAAAAAAATCTACCAGTCAAAGTCGATCATCATGTGGCACGGTTGTGGCAGCAATGGGAACTGTAACGGCCACGGATGAGGGCAGTTGTGGCTTAAGAAACGATATCTACTCACAATGCATTAGCATGAAATTATAATGACCCGCTTCCAATCCGTCACCGCCGTGAAGATAAATGAAACCTGCTTGTCGTGCGTGGAGATCCGATCGAAAGTATTGCTCGCTAAAGTTACCCAGATCCGCCGTGAACGTCCTTATGCTGCCATGTCAATAGTTTTTCAAGTAGGCAAATAGCAGTCGAAAACTTACATTGCCTCAAGCGCCCTTAATGCCCTGCGCCACAAGCACAGAATAGCAGCCTAGGCCACATTCTTCACAAATGGGCTTTAACGCGTCACCGTCTGCACTACCTATGCAGCATGGCTGCTTGACCCTTCCCATATGATCTAACGAGAGAATGGCCCAGGAAGGGCACTGTACAGGTGTGGTACCCACCCCTCCCCAGTTACCTTTCATCAATGTTAGTTGCTTGACACCATTGACCACAAAGTCAGGATATTTCACTTTTAGCGCAATAAGTTTGTCGACCACTTGGCTACGTTTCTCTCCGAATGGCAGCCACAAAGGGTCACCTTTGATAAATGGAGTATGAAATTGAAATCCTATCTTATTTACTTTTCCTATCCACTCTTGTAGCAGATCCTCAACAGCGAAGTAATTTAATGAATTAATTGTCATCGTGATCCATATGTCTTTCCAGATTGGTTTTCCTCCTCGGTGATCAGGACTTCCTGCGATATAATCCAAAATGTTCTGTTTAGTTTTCGAATAGGAACCTTCTCCCCTAATACTATCATGTACTTTCTCTGTCCCATCCATAGATATCCAATAAAAGTACAGATTTTCAAATCTCTTTAGAGGGTATGTTCCATTGGTGACTACACAAACGCGTTTAGGCATCTCCTCGCAGAAAACTTGAATAACGTCAGGACGCAGAGTCGGTTCACCCCCAACTAGCGTCACAACAAAGAGGTGATGCTTTTTGAAAGTATTCTTAATTATTTCTCTCCATTCTTCCGCGCTCAAATCATTACTGTTATTCTTCCTATTCAACCACCAATAACAATGTGTACAATGCAGATTGCACACATTAATAATGTCTACAGACCCGTACATCTGAGGCTTTGCCTTAAAAAGTTTAATGCTGGCATACTTCGTAAATATACTAATGTAAAAGGGCATTTCGCGAAGAAGATCAGTTAGACCACGACCATAGATTAGATCTACCACACAGTAGAATAATAGGACAGGTAATTAAGTTTACAGGAGCTTATATTCTTCTCTTCTGTGTTCTTGAAAGTTGATCATTTAAAAGTGATTTTGGCTAGTCTGTATGTTGTCTTCACCGCGCCTATACCTAATCTAACAGCTAGTGATTGACCTTCAAGAGGGATCAACATCCTATTCGCAATATCCCTACATAGCAATAGAACCCGACTCCATGGATACATGATAGTGGCACTGTTAGCTTCCAACGCAAGAAGCCCGTCAATCGTAGTCGAGAAGTACTCGGAGTAAAACAGCATCCGCCTCTCTCTTGTCCTTTCAACCAAGCCTTTTAACATTAGACCCGTTATTACCTGGGAAATGATCGAAACATTGACACCTAGTTGTCTAGCGATCTTCTTCTCACTCTTGGACTTGACCTTTATTGATTTTAAAACTTGATATTCTAATCTCAGCAATAGCGAGCTCTGGTCGTCGATCTCGAGGTTGCTCAACGGCACAAGTTAATGGGTCAATAGTATTATTTAATTTATCCGTTTGTTGATCTCGGTCAGAAAAATATATGAAAATCTAACAAATCGTCAAATGATGTTTACTAGGTTTTTAAGAATCTGGACATTTATGCAAGATATATCGGTGGTGAAGTTACAGGTCTAGTCCCTCTCGCGATTCGTTGTACAAGTGTGCATGTTAGGCCAGAAAATCTATGGAGTTCAAATCTAATCGTTGGCCCTTTGAGAACCAAATGATTCAGATATAAAACTTACCCGACATTCCGACCTTTTGGATCAATAATATCAGTATCAGTTTTTATCTAGATGGCATCTAAATATTTTTTTATTATTGTGTCAGGTTGGCTGACAAAAAAAATTGGCCAATAAACATTCTTTCAACAAATCGGTATTCATGCATAAGTACGATTATTTACTGGACAGTTATGTATGACGTCTATAAAACTGGCAGTGGTTTCTAACATTGTATTGGATTCGATTCGAGACACGGAAGGGATCGTTACTGAAAGCCTTGGAGGTCCTGCAAGCTACTGCGGTCTGACTGCTAGACGCTTCAGCTTCGATGTTAGTCTGGCTACAAAAATAGGAACAGATTTCCCACCAGCATATAAGCGCTTCCTGCAAGCTGAAGGTATTATGCTAACGGACTACCAATTGAGCTATGATCGCGATACGACAAAATTCCGACTAATATCAAATAGAGATAATAATAACATAAGAAGTTTGTTTTTGTCTTCAAAATGCGCACAGATCACGATAGATGATATACAAAAAATAGAGACGGATTGTTGGCTCGTAAGTCCCGTAATCGATGAAGTGCCTGAAGACGTGCTTAGAGCGATAATTCTACACGGAGGCAGAAGAGGGTTCGTTATGGTCGACCCACAGGGTTATACTAGAATTGTTAATTCATCAGGTGAAATCACATCAGTCAATAAATTATTTTTGAACCTATCAGGGGTGAGTGCAATAAAAGCTGACAAAACAGAGCTAGCACTCCTTACGGGTGGTCTCGAAGGACTTCCAGCAATGCAGTATCTACAATCCAGAACTGGGATAAAGTTCGTCATATCAACAGAATATCGTATTATCCATTTGTTATATAACAGGATGCATTATTGGATACAACTCAAAGATATTGAGTCGCCAGATTCCACTGGCGTTGGTGATATTCTGTGTTCAGCATTTTGTTGCGCTTACATAAAAGAGAACGATCCCTTGTGGGCTTTTTCCTTTGGAGCAGGAGCAGTGCGGGCTGCTCTTGAAACAAGGAAGATCGGATTAGATAAGGTTCCCTCAAAATCAAGGATCGAACAAAGTGCCTCCTATTACTACAATACTATCTCATTCCGGAGGGCGTAAGTTATTAACTTTAAATTAAATTAGGCCAAGTGAGTACCTAATGAAGGCAGTAGCATGAAAATCGCTATCTCAGCAAATGATTCCAGAGACAACGCCTTGCTATCTCAGATAAAAACGACTCTAGAATCGCTAAATATTAACATGGAGATAATGAGAGATCCCAACCACAAATTAGCAAACGAGGTCGACCTCGTGTTAGCGGCTGGGGGGGATAGAGGAATTCTTGACTACTTTCATAAAGTCGTAACTGATTCAGCACCAGTATTAGGAGTATATGAATCAGACTCGACGGGATTTCTCGCACAGTTAGATGTTAGGGATCTGGAATCCGCCGCATTGAGACTAAAGAAGGGTGACTACGAAATTGACGAAGTACTTCGGATAGCGGTTAAAGTTGATGGCAGGGAGGTTGAACCTGTTCTAAATGACGTGGCAGTATTTTCTAGTAAAAGTGCAATACTCATGGAACACGTCCTTAGAATAGATAATAAAGATGTGTGGCATGACAATAGCGACGGCGTAATTATAGCTACCCCAACCGGCTCAACGGCATACTCTATGTCTGCAGGTGGGCCTATGGTCCTACAGAAGTCGCGCGTATTCATTGTAGTCTCAGTAAACTCTGTGGATAATACCCGTCGTCCTCTGGTTGTTCCAAATGAGACCGTACTGAAGATTTCTAATATCATGAGCAGATATCACTGCGAAGTTGTGCTTGATGGCGGTTCCAGATTTGCTATTCGTAAAGAACTTGAGTGCCAAAAGCACCAATTTCCTGCTAGATTTGTCAGATTAATGGCTGGTTCTGCAGCAATATCACTTATCACAAAGAAAGTCAAATTGGCGGAGGACTTGTTGAGTATGCCACCTAGTGCGAAACTTATTTTGAAAACTCTAGAATATGAGGGTGCGCTAAGTCAAAGGGACTTGACCACCAGAACTCTGCTCCCGGAAAGGACTGTGAGACTTTCTCTTAGTCATCTGCTCGGCCGGGGATACGTGAAGAGAAAAACTTCACTAAGGGATGCACGACAGAAAATTTATGAGCTCAGGATCTGATGATGTCGGCTGCAGCGGTCGACGAGGTAGCGGAAGACCTAACGAATGCGTCAAAGGCTTGCTCTGGATTTCCAGGCCTGCTATTAAATTCCGAATGATACTGCACCGCATAGTAGAATTTGTGCTCTGGGATCTCTAGAATTTCCATCCTTTGGCCGTTGTCGGAATGACCCGAGAATACTATTCCCCGCTTCTCTAGTAACTTGCGATAGTTCTGATTAAATTCATATCTATGTCTGTGTCTCCTGTATATTGTATTGGTTTTATAGATCCTTTCCGCATTTGTATTTGAATGAATGGTTATTTCGTGACTGCCCAGCCGCATTGATCCACCTGCGTCATGAGCTGTTTTTTGTTCAGGCATGAACTCGACAACCGGATCTTTCGTACTGGGATCTAGTTCCGTTGAATTGGCTTCTTCTAGACCGCATGCGTATCTTCCAATCCCGACTATAGCCAGCTGAAATCCAAAACAAATCCCCAGGTACGGAATATTCTGTACTCTAGCAAAATTTGCTGCCTTAATTATACCCTCGCTACCCCTCTTCCCAAATCCACCAGGAATCAATATACCATCAAAACCCTTAAGATAAGACAGGTTGTCGGTGTTGTTGTTCATGTTTTTGAAGTTTTTGTGGCCTTCATCATTGGGATGATTACTCGGACCGTTTTCAAATTTTTCTGATTCGATCCACTCTATGTCAACCTTTTTTCCTATGTGCGCTGCAGCATGTGATAGAGCATGGTAGACGCTGACGTAGCTATCCGGTAGTGTGGCATATTTTCCGACAACTGCAATTTTCACCAAGCCTGTTGAAGCATAGAAAGATTTTGCAACGGATCTCCACTCTCCCCATTTAGGAGAACACGCTCTTAACAATAATTTCTTGCCAATAACTTTGATCATGCCTTGGCTCGCCAAAACCTCCGGAACCTTGTAGATTGATGGAGCATCATGACAGGAAATGACGCAGTCCTCATTTACGCTAGCAAAAAGTGATATCTTGTGTCTTGCTTCCGCTGTGAGTGGGGTCTTGCATCTAATAGCCAGAATGTCAGGTTGAATCCCGATTCTGCGCAGTTCCTGCACGCTATGCTGAGTTGGCTTAGTCTTTTGTTCGCCCACAACGTCTAGTACTGGTGCAAGCGTCACATGTATGAATAAGGTATTAGACTCTCCATCTTCTAACTCCATTTGCCGTAGCGCTTCAAGAAAAGGGAGACTTTCTATATCGCCCACAGTACCTCCGCACTCCACTACTGTCACATCCAATTCTTCCTTTGCAGCAATTTTTCGTAACTGGCCTTTTATGGCATCAGTAACATGCGGAATAATCTGAACGCATTGGCCGAGGTATCTACCTTCTCTTTCAGCCTGAATTACGCCTGAATATATCCTTCCCGTTGTAAGGCTGTGTTCTCTTGTCAGGGCAAGGTCGAGAAAGCGTTCATAATTGCCCACGTCCATATCGCACTCTCCACCGTCATCGGTTACAAAAACCTCGCCATGCGCAATTGGATTCATTGTCCCTGCATCATAGTTAACATAAGGGTCGATTTTTACACAAGAAACCCTGAAGCCCGCTAGCTGTAATAATTTTGCGGTCGATGAAGTTACAACGCCTTTGCCGAGGCCTGACATGACGCCGCCAGTAATGAAAATAAACTTCCGTTTGATACGACTATTCTTAACGGCGCTACTACGATTTCTCGCCTTCGACTGCACATTAGATTTTGTAGAATCACCTTTTTATTCTTTCTTTAAAAAGAATTTTGGTGATTCTTCATTTATTCATGGAAGATTGACTGAGACGCTAAAGGGTGGAAGAGTCTTTCTGTTCTTAATGCGGAAGAGGCAATTTGGCTCTCACCCACGAAGTATGAAAAGCGATTAAAGTATTGGTTGTTAGTCCTGTTATTTTTTTCTTAATCTTCTGAATTCTTTTTAGCTTTCAGGCTGACCAATATACCCGACAGCTCTAAAAAATGACGTCAAATGATTCACGTACTCGTTTTCTCTATTTGCACTATACATGGCATTTGCGAGCTTGGTTTCCGTTACCCAACCAATTTTAATTAGATCGCTTAGATTACGTTTGATATCCTCTCGCTTCAAATTTGTTCTTTTATGGAGTGCATATATGGTTGCCATCTTCTCGGCCTCTGATAAGGCTCTTATTATCTTTATCTTGCCAATGCTGCCAAGCCCGATCTCTATTATATCCTTGCTACTCATTCCACTCAGTCGCCATTATCACCAATACCATCGATGCGACTCCGGTGATCGTTCCTCCGATTGATCTGTCTTTGTAACATGGGTTCAAGCTCATTTAGAGATTTTATCTGCAATCCAATCTCTTTTAATGACTTGATTTCGATGATATTTTTGGTATTCAGATCATCAAGATGATCCTCGACATCCAATTTTTTTATCTTAAATTCTTCAGCAAGCTCGGATGCAGAGAGACGAATTTCTTTGAGATCAACATACTGCCTTTTCTTTGTTCGGAGTGCCCTTATTAGCGCGAGCAGTGTGAGTATTTGATTCTTCGGTAACTCTTCGAGATCTGGGGTCGTTATGGAGGGATGAATTTGGCCATGAACCTTTCGAATGTGATCGACAAGGACTCTGCCTGTTCCTCGAGATTCTGCAAGATTTCCCGCGTATAACAGAAGGTCTAATGCGAACCGTATATCGCCATTGACAGAGGGAGAAGTTGTAAACTTGGATACTTCGTCTATGATATCAGATCCAATAGCGTTTGCGTTAAATGCTTCGGAGCATCTGCTAACCAATATATCACTTACCTGCTTGATAGAATACGTCGTAAATTCCATTGGGACTCTGCCCAGCGTGCTCAATTCGGCGCTGTCAAGTCTGCCATAGAAATCTGTGCTTCTTGCAATAAATATAACTCCCTTCACGTTGCATGATTTATCAGGGTCAAATTCATTAAGGCGAGTCAGATCGTAAATGATCCCGCCGCTATCTTTGCTAATTTTAACTAGATAATCAATTTCGTCCAAAATGATAATCACATATATCTTGTTTTCGCGCAAGTACCGCAATAAGTATCTTAACATTTCTTCAGCACTCATCCCCTGGGCAGGTAACTCAGGCGCTACTCTTTCTAATAAGAGCCTGTAGATCGTATATTTGTTCCCACCCTGCAACTTTAGGTTCACATAACCGGTTACGAGCTTGAGCCTATTCTTCCTGAATTCTTCCTCAAATAATTTCGAGAATTTGAGAACAGTAGATGTCTTCCCTATACCCGCAGGACCTATAATTTGTAATACCGTTAAAGGGAATTCGTCAGGTTTAGAATAAGATCCTCTTAGAGCATATTGAATTTGTTCGATCTGTTTTTCTCTGTGCGGAAGTTCAGCCGGTACGTATCTTGGAGACAATTTTGATCTGTCGCGAAATATTGGGCTGCTGAACTCCATTGCTAATACGAATAAAGAGCTATTCATGATATATATTATATTAAGTATTTTTCAGATCAAACTTAAGGACTTCTGCTCTGTGATTGATGCATGTTCCCGAGTCTGCGTATGGTTTAAATGGTATTTCTTAGGTGTATTTGTCGATATACCTGAGCTCGAATAAAATTTGACTATGCTAGAGTCATAGTACCGAGCAAGTGCTGAGTGGTTGTTGTGAGGCCAGTGGAATCTTAATATGAAGTCATCTAATAGCTGAATATCATAATTTAGTATATGAGCAGATTCCTGAAAGCACAAAACTACTTGAATAAGTTAGCTGAAAATTCTTACAAAGCTATAGATGAAGGTGTTTATAACAATGCAAAGTATGATTATTGCAGCCATGAGTCGATAAGTATGAGGAAATCGATTCTCTCGTGCCCGCATGCTCCGCTAATAACAGAGATAAAATTTGCTTCTCCTTCTAAAGGAAGGATTGTCGCTGAAGGTAATGACACAATCTCCAGCCCGACCGACATAGCATCCAATATGGTGAGGGCAGGCGCGGTTGGATTATCCATAGTAACCCAACCTAATTTGTTCGGAGGATCTCCGGAATTCTTGGGCATGATTCGCAAGACAGTCGCTGTTCCTCTGCTTATGAAAGACATAATTGTCAGCGACATTCAAATCGATTCTGCTAAACGAATGGGAGCGGATTGCATATTGCTGATTAAATCAATATTCGACAACAACCTAACTGAAGGAAGTATAGAGAAACTTGCTGATTACGCAAATAAAAAGGGGGTGCAGGTTGTTTTCGAGGTGCATAAAGAACAGGAATTTAGAGAAATATTGAAATCATTAATAGATCCAAGACAAAATTTGATTGGTATCAATAATAGAGATTTGAATGACCTAAATGTAGATATTGCCACTACCACGAATTTGCTCAAGAAAGTCGATAAGCGAGGACGCATCATCGTCAGTGAAAGTGGTATAAGCAATGCAGAAGAAATTCAACAATTGAAAAAGGCCGGAGCTGACGCATTCTTGATAGGCACAAGTATAATGGAATCGAGTGACATTGCATCTAAAGTCGCCGAACTATTTCTTTCTGTTTGATAATAATGTACATGACTGTGCCTCTCACTGTGCGTAGTTCTGGGGTTGGGACTTGCAAGATGAATTCATGTGTCTCTTGATTTCATTAAATCCCGAACATCTTAATACGCCTAGGACGTAGGTTTCTGCTGAACATGCTAAGTAATTATCCCGTTAATGCGAGATTTGGTGACTACGGGGGAAGATATGTGCCTGAGACGCTTGTTCCCGCGATAGAGGAGCTTGAAAGAGCCTACTATCGGTACAAAAACGATCCAGATTTCCGAAAAGAACTCCGATATTATCTAGAACAATATGCTGGTCGACCAACTCCACTTTATTTCGCTAAGAATCTGACTGAATATGTAGGGGGTGCGAGGATCTACCTTAAGAGAGAAGACCTTCTTCACGGAGGTGCTCATAAAATCAATAACACCCTCGGTCAAGGTCTTTTGGCAAAACGGATAGGTAAAAAGAGAGTTATTGCAGAAACAGGTGCTGGCCAACATGGAGTAGCAACTGCCATTGCAGCTGCAGTATTGAGGCTGAATGCAGAGATCTATATGGGCTCCAAGGACATGAAACGACAAAGGCCTAATCTAATTCGTATGCAATTATTGGGCGCAGCAATTCATCCCGTTCAGTCTGGGAGTCGCACTCTGAAGGATGCAATTAACGAGGCCCTGCGGGACTGGATCACAAATGTCCAAAATACTTATTATCTGATAGGTTCTGCGGTGGGACCTCATCCTTATCCTGTTATCGTTAGGGACTTCCAGAGTGTAATAGGGCAAGAAATCAAAATACAGATGGAGCAATTATCAAGTCGGCGTAAGCATCCGGATGCACTCGTTGCTTGCGTAGGAGGCGGCAGCAATGCAATTGGAACGTTCTACCCTTTCGTAGATGATTCTGATGTTTCGTTATACGGTGTAGAAGCTGCAGGTAAGGGAATTAATTCTGGGAAACATTCTGCAACATTGGCAGCGGGTTCGCACGGAATAATACACGGGATGTTTACATACCTTTTGCAAGACCAGTTCGGACAAGTGTCGGATACACATAGCATTTCTGCAGGCCTAGACTACCCCGGCGTCGGACCCGAACATGCACTATTGAAGGATATCAAAAGAGTAAAGTACGTAAACTGCATCGATGACGATGCTGCAGAAGCATTTTTGCTGCTATCTAGACTTGAAGGGGTAATTCCTGCGCTCGAACCCTCACATGCCATATCATATGCTATGGAACTTGCAAAGAACATGGACAGAAACGAAAACATTGTTGTAACCTTGTCTGGACGAGGGGACAAGGACGTAGACGTTTTGCAGCGATATCTAAAGACGAAGGAAAAGAAGAACGAGAAAAAAAGAAATGCTGAAAAGAACAGGTTTAGGAAATAATAGGCTGAATCGGAAATTTCAAGAGTTGTCCGAAAAGAACGAGGCAGCTCTTATCTGCTATGTAGTTGCAGGATATCCTAACATTCCTACAACAAATGAAATTCTGTCATCAATTGTCAAGGGAGGGGCAGATGTAATCGAAATAGGAA
>CAKOFP010000318.1 GCA_933226995.1 Candidatus Nitrosopolaris rasttigaisensis
GAAAAGGTACTAGTTGTTGGATTAGGACAGTTAGGACTTCCTGTGGCAAAGTATGTGAAAGAGAGAGGATTTGACACATATGGATACGACATTAGTGTAAAGGCAATGGAACGAGCTGAAAAGATAGCAGGAATAAAGAAAGCTGATGATGCCACCTTTAGTAGTAGCGAACTTAACGATTTTGATGTATATATAATAACCGTTTCTACACACAGGCCTGATGATATGTTCTCACCTCAAATAGACGGTTTATTATCTGTAGTTGAGAAAATTTCGAGGGAAGCAAAAAAGAATGGAGCACTTGTATCAATAGAAAGTACCATTCCCAAGGGGACATCGAAGAAAGTATTCGAAATGTTAAGCCATAGATTACATGTAGTTCATGCTCCACATAGATGGTATGCTTTGGAAGAAAAGGTGCATGGTGTAAATCAGTTGCGTGTAATAGGCGGAGTATGTGATTGTTGTATCAAGGCAGGTATGCAATTTTACGATGGAGGAGCTTCTCATTCTTTGAATTCCTATTCTTCATTTTCATCTCTAGCTTCCTTATCTTCCTCCTGTTCCTCAGCACCACATCACCATACTAGTAACAATAATAATAATAATAGTAATAATAATAATGAAATGAGTCTGGGAATCCCTATGCATCCAGTAACAGAAATTGAAATTGCGGAAGTAACCAAGGTCATTGAAAATGCACACAGATATTTACAGATAGCATTCGCTGAGGAACTCTACTTATATTGTCAAGCAAATAACATAAACTTTCCAGAATTACGAGATGCTCTGAATACTAAATGGAATGTCAACATTTTAGAACCAAGAGAAGGCATAGGGGGGCACTGCCTGCCAAAAGATACAAAGATGTTTCATCACTCATCCAAGTCTATAAGAAGCAAAATACTTACAGCAGCTATAGAGGCGGATCAGCATTATCGAAGATATAGACACACTAGAGGTGGTGGGATGAATAATTATGAAGACGATAGCGGTGACGGTACGCAGATAACAACAATAGATGATACGCAGAAGCCTGTTTTTAATAATCGAGGTCACTATGGTGAGTAGAAAACCGTCAGTCGTAGCTTTTGGTGCGCACCCGGATGATATAGAAATAGGCATGGGAGGGACAATAGCAAAACTAAGTGCGCAGGGATATGACGTAAATCTGGTAGTAGCTACGTTGCCGAACTTTGTCGAGATAGACAAAAAAGAGGAACGGCGAAATGAATCAACAATATCAGCGAAAGTGATGGGATGTAAAACTCCAGAGTTTCTGGATTTAACTCCTGACGAAATCACCTTTGGTAGACGTTTCGTAACAAAGGTAGACGAAATTATCAATAGACACAAACCCGAAGCTGTTTTTACTCAATGGATAGGAGACTCTCATCAGGATCATCAAGCACTTACCAAGGCCGTGATAGCCGCTTCGCGTGACCTCAATAATTTGTTCATGTATGAAACAACTATACCTGGGGGCATAACCGAAATTGCCTTCCGTCCTCAGTTATATGTCGATATCAGCGCAACGCTGGACATAAAGACAAATGCTCTTGATTGTTTTGACTCACAAAAAATGCGCTGCGGCCACTTGTGGGTTGATGCAATAGTCGGACGATGTGCATACAGGGGATACCAAAATAATACAAAATATGCTGAGGCTTTTGAAGTAATCAAAGTCTCCAGGTGGTAGTAAGCTGTCCCAAAGGATTTCAAATTAAATTATCTGATTTAGAAATAATTCAATGTAAATGAATCGTTAGCTCCTACCGTGCCCGTACTCGTTAGGTTTTCATAGGTGGGAAAATCGGTATAAACCTCGTTCCAATATCTCATGCATACTAACCTGCGATAGCTTCTGACTTTGATTTCTTCACCCAGAACTGAGTTGCGGAACACGATATCTGGCTCGTTTATTCCTGCCACCGAACGCATCGGACAAGTTGCTGAAAAACGTGGGTTGATTTCAAATATTTTAGGCTTATTCTCTACAAGTTTAGCTTGTATGTTTATTGCTCCCCTTCCACCTAATTTCAAAGCTGCTTCTTCAGATGACCTCCGAACTTCTTTATAATCATCAATAAAAGCTTTGTAAGTCTGTCCGTTTTTTAGTGTTTTCTGAATTGATACAGATGACATTACATATTTTCCAAACCTATCAATTGTAACGCCAGAAGTATATTCCGTATTATTCTCGTTTAAGTATTCTTGGAGCAGAGCATGCCAACCTGCTTTTTGTATATTTGATATGGCTTGCTGCATTTCAGATTTGCAGCGTACTAAATAAAAATACAACGAACCATATCCCTCCCTTGGCTTTACAACAATAGGATAACCGAACTCCTTCACGAACTTTTCATCGTCCGCCGGTAGAGCAGATTCAGCGACTGGTAGGTTATTTTCTTTTAGGAAGAGAAAGGTTTTCCATTTATCTCTAGCAGTAGTTAATACGTCGATTGGACTCGACAGCACTTTCGCTTTGCTTTCGCTTTCAATTCGTTTCTTCGAATTACCAATTATTAATAACTCTTCATCCGATCCAATGTAAATCGCATCCATGTCTTCGTCTCTCGCAATTTTTAGAATACTTTCAATGTAATCGGAGGAGGTAGCAGATGGTAGCAAAATACCATTATCACATCTGTATAATCCCGCCGCCTGAGCGCTCATGTCTCCAGCAGTGATTCTGTATTTCACTGCGGCATTATCTAACAAATTAGCAAGTTTCAGTGATTTGATTATTCCCTGCGCGACTATCCCTCCTACGGCCGTAACCAGGACCTTGGCATTCATTATAGGAGAGACCCTATCTTATTCACTAAAATATCATTCGCTATGGTGACATAGTTATCGAAGCTGCTAAACTATCATTTTTTAACAGATTTCGGCGCCAGAGAGTTTCGGTATTACCCACGCCGAAATTGATTGCATAGTCTATAATAGATGGCTTGGTTTCTGTTGCATTTTTTACCTTCTCGGCAACTTTTATGAGTTGACGTATTTTTCGTTGTTCTTGCTTTAATCTAAACAAATTCGATAGTACGGAATCGATTGATCGGCCAGTTCTTGTTAGACGAGCTCGCTCTGCTAACAAAGGATTTATTTTACTCTTGTAGTCTAAATTTTTTTGTTTTAGGATCTCCACATAATTAGAAATATCTGCTTCTTTTGATATTGGGAGTAGTTCTAGAGCCTCTGCTTGAGCTAGGCCACGGTAGATATCTGTGGCAGCCCAGACTAGGGTTACAGGCATTTTAATTGATAGTTCCTTGAAGACCAAAGCCCCGACCATTGTGTACCCCATACTACCGCCCGTTCCTGAGGCATAGCAAGTGATACCAAGATCACGTGAAAGCAGCAGTAGTATTGGGATTGCCCTAGGAGACAAGCCTTGAAGCATATCCTTTGAGATTGTCATGTCATTGTGATTTCCCAGGTTTACCTCGATAGCTTTTTTGCATGACATACAGGTGCCTGCCAGTGATATCTGATCATGCTGGTTCCTGTGCACTCTTGCTGAAGCCTTGCTACCGCATTGGCAGTGCACCCACAAAGGTGCATTCAGATACGAGGTCGGGCTGACTCCTGTATCTATGCCACAACGAAAGAACTTATTTTCGGTTTTACTCAACACGTCGGAATATTTCATAAAGTTAGAAATCAAATACTTGAAACCATCTTCAAAAACTGTAGACATCTCAGAAAGTCTTACAAACAATGTATCATAGCCCCATTCTGCATTAACCAGTTGTGACATTAAAAAAGAATTAAAATCTGAGTAGGATTTGGACCTTGAATACGACTCTTCGACTTTCCGCCAAAAATGCTCAAAGTTATCCAATATTTTAGATTTATCCGATTTCGAATATACCGATGAAAATGAATTTCTAACCCACGAATAAATCTGCATTCTCCAACGATCCAGGATTGTTCGTCCTGGCAACGGCATATTGCATACTAGCTGCCATCTTCTCGATTCGCTAACGGGCATACGCAGTTCCAGCCTGCCATCGGAGTGCCTTATGCTTGGAAGCTCTGCTAGTCGAATATACGCGTCATCCATAAAATCATGATCTACAATCAGAAACAAATTAACAAATTTGTTAAGTGGTTTGCGTTCTTCAACTGCCCTCATGAGTGTTTGGAGAAGCACAATTTTTTTGAAGACGCCCCCATACGCAAATAAGTTTGGTTGATGAATGGATACAAAAATTTGTGTTTTTGGATCGATTAATAATCTCAACTTGTTAGTAACGCCGGCAGTCATTGTGCCCGCCTCTTTATGAAACTTGTCGATCCATATTTGCAACTTGCCCCGATTATTCAGGATAAAATCGTTAGTAGTGACATCCGCAGTGTGTGTCAAAATTTTATTGACAGCATCTGAGAGATTTTCTGGTATAGAAGATATATAGTCAGAAACGATTGGTTCTCCGACATTTTCATATTTTGAAAATAGCGATCTCACCTGAGGCGTACGTCTTAGCGCTGCAGTCGCCGTCGGATCTCCCACTAACATATACAATCCCAACGTCTATATAAATTACCATTCGGATCTCGCATGCCTGATCACCTTTGCAACCGTGATTTCTGTGTTAAACAGTGTAATAAGTAATTACAAGCTTTTCGCAGGAACACCTTTTTATCAAAATGTCAAATATAAAAAAGATAGAATATTCGTGGTATGAAGTCGTAGCAAAATCATTGGATTAATATTATTTTATTAGTGCTTATTTTTTGAGTAGTATTATTTTTTGCAACGACTACTAAGCTGGACTAATGTGAATCTTGATTAATGACCAGCGAGATCAAATCCGAAATTTTTGCGAATTGCCCTATATCCTCCAGACGATGCGCATCGCTACCCAGATGGAATTTTACTCCCTTTTCCATGAATTGAACGATCCACTCAGGTGGAGGCCTGCGATATTTAGCGTTAATCTCAATTATTTTTTTGTTTTTAACTATTAATGAAGCCAACTCTTCAACTTCACCTTGTTCCAGTCTAAACGTAGTTTCAGGAGCTATGTGCCCGATAACATCGACGCTAGGATTTTCGATAGCGTTTGTTAATGCATTTAGCCATACACTCTTGTCATGATAGAGCGTATGAAAACTTGCAATTAAAAAATAATTTTTAGCGTACTCTTCTGGACAGTTAATAGAACCATCCACTAAGATTTTCGCCTCGAAGCCCGGGATTATTTTTACTGAACTATCCTTACTGGACGATTCTATCTCCCGCAAATATTCTGAGAGCCAATTTGAACTCTTTCTGATGTGTTCGGTAAATGCAATCGTTTGTAACTTCAACTCCTCTGCTTGCCTTACTACGTTTAGGATCGTAAGATCATGTGCTGAATGGTCATTATAATTGCAGTGAACATGATAATCTTCTAGTAGGTTCATAGCATCCTATACTGATCTTTGTTATAAAAAATTTTAACCAGATAAAACGCAACAGACTTTTGCATAAATACTTATAAGTTATATACCTTATACGACTGTACTAATTGGTAATGCCATTTGCCTAGGTTCATGACGTCCACGGTTCTAGTCCCGGGTGCTGCCGGCCCTGCCGGAATAAACACTATTAAGTCTTTGAAGATGGCTGGCTTCGGAGGGAAGATTCTTGCTACCGACTCCAGCTCGTTGTCAGCGGGTTTTTTCATGGCCGACGTAAATGAGGTAATTCCTGAGGCTGACGACCACTCTTTCGTGGATAGATTGTTTCATATTGTAAAGATGTATCATGTTGAGGTTCTGATGCCATCTTCAGGTTTCGATATTTACCCTTATAGCGAAAATCGAAAACAACTTGCGGAGATGGGGGCTGAAGCAATTGTAAGCGACAGAGATAAGTTAGAAATTTGTCGTGACAAGATGTTAACGTTTCAAACTCTATCTGATAAATTTATTCTTCCATTTACTACGGAGGAGCCAAACAAGATAGACATATTTCCGGTACTTGCCAAACCTCGGTTCGGTAAGGGAAGCCGTGGCATAGTCAAAATCGATGATGAATCCGATCTTAGATACATAATATCTAAACGCGACGATCTCGTATTTCAAGAATATCTACCAGGAACCGAATATACCGTAGACGTACTTTCTGATCTAAATGGGAAACCGTTAATCGCCGTACCTAGGATCCGTATGCAAACAAAGGCAGGTATTTCTACAAAAGGCAGAGTACTGCGAGATCCAGCCTTGGAAATCGATTGTATGAAAATTGCAGAATACATTGGAATTAGGGGTCCCTGTTGTATGCAAATGAAAGAGTCTGCAGAGGGCAGACTTAAACTGATAGAGGTAAATCCAAGAATGGGAGGTGGGACCATATTTACTAGCTTGGCTGGAGCTAACTTTCCTGCACTGTTACTAGATATGATCGAAGGAAGGCAGATTTCGGTACCAACAATTTCCGAGATCACCATCATTAGGTACTTTGAAGAATTGGTATTGAGAAGCGAGGAGGAGAGAATACATGTTGGAGCCAATTTGTTATCGAAGACACGTTTTCAGGTATAGACTTATCACAAGACACCTGTTGGATGTGCATGACATTTATCAAATGGCATGGCCAATAACCTGTAATTTTCATGACAATAATAGCGAAACCTATCGTCATTCCAATACTTACTAAGATCGCATCCCACCTTCTATTTTTTTTCTTACTTTTCTCTGTTTTCAACTCGTCTCATTATCCTTTCACAAAAACCTCTGTAATTTAGGCAACTCCAAAGTTAACTGTGAGAAGAATATTATTTGGATATATTCCGTGATGTCTATCGATGCTGTTAATTCCCCATATCTGACCTGCTGGCGAGAACAAGGTTAAAACCAAATTATTAACCTCACAAGAACCGGCTGTGTCCATACATAGTTCAATTTCTATGATCAAAGACATATCTTATTTACTGAATCAATCTCTTAATATCCGTTAATGTTAAAATCGGAATTACGTCGGGTCATTATTAATTGAGTCGACGATCTGAAGAATATTGCCAGGTAACTCATGTTCCTGCTAAATTTGCCCAGCTATTCAGTCTATACCGAGATTTTTAGTCCCCATCTCAAGATTTGCAGGGTGTCGATTACCTTTTATATTTGCATTGTCTCTTCCGGACGTACATGGGTAGGGTGGAGAAGGGAGTGAATTGTAGCGTTCAAGGTTGCGAGCAATCCGCCCAGCGATCAATGAGCGGTAGCAAGGCACGAATGGCGTCCGATTTGATTGTCAATTCGGACAAACGTGTTTATCTTTGTAAAACGCATTACAAAGAATGGAAAAAAGCTACAAAAGACGATCGAGAGAACGAGAGGGCTCGATGGCAGTAGAAAAGAGAGATCCACCTACATCATATTGAAAAACCTTTATTTCCTGTCTGATTATACTGTCTTCGTCTAATAAATGCGCTTACTTCAGCTTCATTCTGATTTCGTAGAGTATCAACCCATCGCTAAGGAGATCAGAGAAGCCGAAGAAAATGTCTCGAGGAGCAAAGTTCGTTTTGAAGACCTCGTCGTTACTCTTGTTTCTATCGAGAATGGAGATGATGAAAACCTGGCTGTGATTGCAGTTAATGAAATAGAAAGATATCTCGCCACAGTAAAAAGCAAAAGTTTACTGATTTATCCATACGCGCATCTAACCTCTGATCTCGCACTGCCTGAACGTGCTCTGGAACTTATAATGTCAATTGAGAAATTTGCGAAGGAACGATTCGTTGACGTTAATAGAGCACCTTTCGGATGGACCAAGGCCTTTGAAATCAAAGTTAAAGGACATCCGTTGGCAGAAAATTATAAAATAGTAACAAAACAGGCCTCCAATATTGCTCCAGTTGTTGCCAGTAGCGGCGACCGTATTATTAATTCTTGGGAAACGAAGGTTTCGTCTGCACTTAGAGAAGAAGAAAAACTAGATTCGATCTGGTACATCTTGGATCCAGACGGAAAGCTGTCACCTATCAAAGACTACAAATTCAAAGTCGGAGACCAAAATCTGCATACTCTAGCAAACTACGAAATGGCCAAGAAGAGATCAACGGCCGAGCAGCCAGCTCATGTCAGATTAATGAAAAGGATGGGAATTGCGGATTATGAGCCTGCCTCGGATGTTGGTAATCTGCGCTACTATCCAAAGGGTAAATTGATGAAATCGTTAATTGAACAATATGTCACCCAGCAGGTAATGGAATATGGAGGTATTGAGGTCGAAACGCCTATAATGTATGATTCCAAACATCCATCCCTGGAGAGTTATTTCAATCGCTTTCCTGCTCGCCAGTATACGATCACAAGTGATAACAATAAACAACTCTTCTTGAGATTCGCAGCATGCTTCGGCCAGTTTTTGATGGCTAAAGACTTTCAGTTATCATATAAACATCTGCCCTTAAAGCTGTACGAGCTTACTCGCTACAGCTTCAGAAGGGAAAAGAGTGGAGAGCTCTCCGGTCTACGGCGACTCAGGGCTTTCAGTATGCCTGACTGTCACGCGCTATGCAGCAATATGGAGCAGGCAAAGGAGGAATTACTTCGGCGATTTGAACTATCTACCACCGTGATCAATGCACTGGGGCTTTCTACGACAAACGACCTCGAAATGGCAATACGGTTTACCGAAGATTTCTATAATGGAAACCAGACATTCATAAATAAAATTGTTAGCAGATTTGGGAGGCCAGTTTTAGTGGAGATCTGGAAGGATAGATCCTTTTATTTTATTCTAAAGTGGGAGTTCAATTATATTGATAGTACTGGAAAAGCATCAGCTCTTTCTACTGACCAAATAGATGTCGAGAATGGTAGCCGTTATGGAATTGAATTTGTTGACGAGAATGGCAAGAAGAAAAATCCCATTATATTACACAACTCTCCCAGCGGCGCAGTTGAGAGAGTAATGTTCGCACTATTAGAGAACTGCGCAAAAGTTGCAAGAGACGGGGGAAAGCCGTCTCTACCCCTTTGGGTTGCCCACACTCAGGTGCGTATCATTCCGGTGAGCACGCAGCATTTAGATCTTTGTAAAGAAATCTATAAAGAACTTTCAAGACGGAAGGTCAGGACCGATATAGATGACCGAAATGAGTCTGTCGCAAATAAAATTAGACAATCTGAAACCGAATGGATTAGCTATACCATAGTAATAGGAGATAAAGAGATGCAGACTGGATGGCTTGTGGTTCGCGATCGAAATCAAGGGGAACAGCGCAAGATAATGTTAGCACAACTTGGAGACGAAATAACTTCCTTGACAAATGGAAAGCCGTATATTCCTCTAAATCTTCCACCATACCTTTCTCATCGGCCACAAATTATGGTTTAGTTAATAGTACAAAGCACCTTACACAAATATGAGGCATCCGTAATAGCCGGGTTGCAACAGAACTGAGTGCACTGCTGTTCTTAATTATTTTTCACAACAACATCAATGAATTTAAGAGTTTCTCATAATTACATCCAATCTCTTGATTTAATTCAGGCCTCTAACTAACATGCAGTTGTCTACGCCTTAACATACCGGAATGTTTCTTTAAGTCAGGCAGCCGTGAGAGTATACGAAGCAAAGTTTGCGACGCCAATGTTCCCTCACGATAATCACCATTTCTCAATCCCACCTCAACGATATCGACCCCTATGAGCTTTGCAGTTGAGCATATATTCTTAAGTATTCTCCTAACTTCAAAGGGATCCAGCCCGAATGGTTCTGGTGTCCCTGTACATGGTACATAGGGTGAATCGTAAACGTCTATGTCAAAAGATATGTAGATATTTGCATTACGTGTTGCTTTTCGAACATACTTTAATAGATTATCAATTCTCTCATGTACTTCCCACGCGTCAAACGTCATAACCTGATTTTTTTTTGCTATTTCATTTTCTTCTCGATCAGTCTGCCGTATTCCGATTTGAATTATATTCTTTCCTGGGATATATCCATCATTCATAATATGATAAAACGGAGTGGTATGGCACATCTTCATTCCCTCATATTCAGGTTTCATGTCCCTGTGGGCATCGAAGTGAATTACCAATGGTTTTTCGTCGGAAAGTGCCTTGAGAGCATAGTAAGACAGAGTATGTTCGCCACCCATCAGCACCGGAACTTTATTTGCATCATGAATTAAAGAAGTTATTGTCTGAATCTTGCTACCCAGATATGACAAATAAGACGCAAGATTATTATGACTTCTTTTTCTCATGTTCTTGACTGCTGCAGGGATTTTCAGATCTCCTATATCAAATATTCTCGCTCGCTCATAGATATCCACCTTCTCGTCCAACAGAAAAGTTTCAATTTGGCGTGCCGAAGTCAATCTAATTGCTTCCGGTCCCCTCACTGTCCCTTTTCCAAAACTGGTTGTGATATCAATTGGTGCACCATAGAATACGACATTCGAGTTTTCGAATGATACTTTAACAGGTATATCTGCGAAGCTATACCTTCCTCTCGTTCTTTCTGGAGGGATGAACAGAGTCGAGAGAACGTCCAGATAACTTTTCAATATTTATCATCTTGTAAGTATGTGACCTTGATTAAATTTCTTATTTTTTGCTGCAGATAATCCTTATGTTCATCGCGCGCATAGTTTTCAATTCGCGTAAGATGACCAATCATCATAGAATCGGCACACGATGCATACATACAAAAACCTAAAAAGACCCGCTCAAATAAAATCTCTAGAATTAAATCAGACTCAGATTTTAGAGTATGCATCATCCAATCGCCAGCACAAATTTCCGACCGATATCTAACGACCAACTATTCGTAAATACACACATATCGGTCTATTATGCGCTGTTAATAATCGTTTGACGCCAATAGTGGAAATCTGTATATGCACCTTCGCACAAGGGAAGGAAGCCCTATTAGTTTTAGCTTTTTCTCATAGCAGACAGCGAGAAAAATTAATTACCCCAAAATAGATCATCTAGGTTCGATTGTCGTGGCTTGCCTAAGAGTGATTTGAAATTAAAGTTTAGGGACGAAAGTAGC
>CAKOFP010000319.1 GCA_933226995.1 Candidatus Nitrosopolaris rasttigaisensis
ATATTAGAGATATCGCAGCTGTTGCTGTAAACGTACTAACTAAAAATAGAAGTCAGCATGAGAATAAAGCATACGATATCACTGGCCGTAGACATTATCATTTAGTCAAGCAGCCGAAATCCTTTCTAAGGAGATTGGTAAAAGAGTATCATATATAGACATACCAGAAGAAGATGCTCGCAGGGGAATGAAAGAGATGGGTATGGAAAATTGGTTCATTGATGCTAAGATGGAGCTCAACAATATTATCAGAGCGGGTCATGGATCGCAAATGACTACTGTATTTGAACAGAATACAGGACGAAAACCAATATTATTTGGTCAGTTCGCAAAAGATCATGCTGAAGCTCTTAGATCAGAAAAATCAATCAGTCAGCGATTGTTGTTGTTTTTCTTTTGAATTCATCATTAGGAATAAACAGAGAGACAATATAGTTCATTATTGTCATCGTAGATATAGACAGAATGAAATTTATTAGTTAGCAAATTCAGAAAGTATCTCGTAGTATAACGTTTCACCCACCCTGGGCCTCATGAGCGGGATGTTATGAAGTAATTACTTGTTGTTGACAAGCATGTCGACAGATTCACTACTATCTTACTTTTTAAAGTGTTGAATAGATGTGAAGATAAGTATATGGTAACAATAGTTCATTTTGAAATTCCGTCTGACAATATTGAAAGATCAAAGAAGTTCTATCATGAACTTTTTGGATGGAAGATAGACAAGTGGTCTGGAAGTGATTCTACTATGGAATATTGGATGATAACTACTACAGACGACAAGGGAAACGAAGCACTACGTGGAGGGATGATGAAAAGGCAAAACCCACAACAAGGTATCACCAATTTCATAGGCGTAGACTCAATAGACGATTATTCATCCAAGGTACAGCAATTAGGTGGTAAAATAGTAGTTCCTAAAACTCCCGTATCAGGAATGGGGTTCTTTGCAGTTTGTCTTGATACGGAGAATAACAGTTTTGCTATCTGGGAATCCTCTATGCATAACACTTAAAGAATACAATTTTAAACACGTATGTACGAATTACTTCAATTTTCGATAAGTCGGTTTAGCGACTGACTGAGGCTGGAGGAACGATGTAGAACAAAATTACATTGCCAAACGATATGTTTGAATGTGTTCTGCACACATCGACAACAATTCATGATAAGACAGATAAAGATGATTCTCAACACATAATGCCCCCCTTGTGTTCCACGTTACCTTAGAGAGAATTCAAATTTCATACACAAATCATATAGTGTCAATTATGATGTAGACACTAAAAGTACTTTCTCAGCTTATCCTACAATAATACGAATCGCAATCAATAGAATGATATCTGCACTAATGACTTTCGAGCATTTTTCATCCGAGGAATTATAGGCCTTGTTACTTCCTCAGAGATGTATTTGCAAGGCAATTTGGAGCATTTTTATATATATTTTCGATCTCCTTCTTTAATGCATCTTGAGGAAGATATCCCACAATTTCACCTACCTCTTTACCTTCACAGAAGAACTTTATGACAGGTATACCTTGAATTCCATATCTGGTTGCTAGCTCCAACTCTTCACCTACATTAACCTTTACGAATTTAATATTTTCGTAATCTCTCGCCACTGAATCAAAGACAGGTTTCAATCGCATACAGTATGGACACCATGGTGCCCAAAAATCAGCTGCCAAAAGCTGCTTATCCATTATTACCGAATTCCATTCAGAACTTTTGATATCTGTAGACATATGATTTACCCTGTGTTTTGATGCTTAAAAGAGATTTCTTCAACTATTAGACATTCAACGGTAAAAAGACAGGGAACAATAAATATAGTAATATGAACATACAGTTGGTTTAGAGACGTTAGATTCTTTTAGAGAACCAAGGATCAAAAGTCTTCCGGCCTATCTTTTTTTCAGCTCTGATATCAAGCTGGCTATGTAGATGTCACGGTCTATACGAATACCTTGAGAGACCTCTTCATAATCGCCATATTTCATTTCAAAATCCCTGATATTCTTCATATTAATATCACTGACTAGATCTATAATATCATGATAAAATCTGATCTGATTTTGCGCGTAAGACAGAAGATTCTTTTTTATCTCTTCAGCCGAACAGCATTCCATATGGACAAACTTTATCTCGTTTGCCCCCTTCATCTCTGCTGGGATATGATAATGAGATGAACTCATTTCGTTTCCACAAATATCACAAACAAATATGTTTTGCGTCATTCTCACTATCATTTATTTATGAATTATTTATGTCGTTTGATTGGGCAAGTAAGTAAGTGGCAAACTAAACGTATCCTATTGTTAACTTTTAATAGCAAAATTTCCCTTTATTCATTCATCTGAACCTACATGAACAATAATAACAATAGAGTAATCATAATTGGGTCTGGTCCTGCTGGATTAACGGCTGCTATCTATGCAGCAAGAGGAGGTCTAGAGCCAGTAGTAATGTCAGGTAATGAACCAGGAGGACAGTTAACGCTTACAACTGATGTTGAAAATTTTCCTGGTTTTCCTGATGCAATAGGAGGGCCTGATTTAATGCAGAATATGAGAAAGCAAGCAGAGAGGTTTGGCACAAAGTTTATCGATGCAGCGGTTGGTTCAGTAGATTTTCTATCAAGACCATTCAAGATCAACATTGGAGATACTGTCCATACAGCAGAAGCTGTCATAATTGCAACTGGTTCTTCAGCTATTTGGCTTGGGCTAGAATCTGAAAGCAGATTGAAAGGTAAAGGAGTATCTGCATGCGGTACTTGCGATGGTTTCTTTTTTAAAGGAAAAGATGTGGTAGTCGTAGGTGGGGGAGATGTTGCGATAGAGGAAGCTTTATTTCTTTCAAAACTCACTAATAGTGTCAAGGTTATTCACAGAAGAGACGAGCTTAGAGCTGCCAGAATCATGCAACAAAGGGCATCCAACAATAAGAAGATTTCCTTCGTTTGGAATAGCGTTATTGACGAAATCCTAGGTGAAAATAAGGTAAAGGGCATTAGAATAAGAAATGTACACACAAACGCACTCTCAATAATAATGTGTGATGCAGTATTTGTGGCTATTGGGCATAAACCAAATACAGATTTCTTTAGAGGCAAGCTTGAACTCGACAATAAGGGATATGTCAAAAAATATGATGAGAATAAAACCAATATTGACGGTATTTTTGTAGCCGGAGATGTTTATGACCTCACCTATAGACAGGCTGTAACAGCAGCAGGATCTGGTTGCAAAGCAGCAATTAATGTAATTAATTACCTTGAAAATAAGGAGGAGAATGAGTAATATTATCTCCATTAGTTCTAACTATTCATTTATCGAAGAGAAGCATGATCAAAAACACTAGATCAAATTTCCAACCATCATTCGGAAATTGTTTACGATGGGCGCATTGAGTTACATGTAAAAAGGATTTTGAATCCATTACATTTACAAAGAACTATATAACAACTGAAATAGGGTAGTAGAAGGTTCAAAATCCGCTAGGAAGTTGTAGTATGAATTACAATAAACTAACGCCGGAAGAAGAAAGAGTCATTGTAGATAAAGCAACAGAACCTCCTTTCTCTGGTGAGTATGACAATTTTTATGAAGATGGAACATTTATCTGTCGAAGATGTAGTGCGCCTCTCTTTTCATCGAAAAGCAAGTTTGATGCAGGA
>CAKOFP010000320.1 GCA_933226995.1 Candidatus Nitrosopolaris rasttigaisensis
ATTTGTACTCAATGTTCAAAATAGTTAGTGAATCAGCAGCATATGAGAGGACCCACAGAACTCGCATCTTTCCAGATATCTCGAACCTGATCTTTTTCCACAGCTATTGCATACCATGAGCTTCACCATCGGACGGAAAAACGGGATACCCGACGCTGCCTCGATCGCTTTCTTCAATTGCACATGATTAGACGCGAGTTCAGTTACATCAAGAGATATAGATAAGCCACCACTCAAAAGCTTGTCAACTGAAAGACAATCTTCTATTAGAGACCCAGAATTATCATCATTGGGCATCAGTAATTGCTCACCATACAAGGTTAATCCCTGAGAATACGTCGTAGAGTTTTGTTGAGTCGACTGCAAATATGCCCTGCCATATTTATCAGAATCCAAAGCTGCAAATCTAGTCGCGCTGTCATCTGCTATCATTGCAACGCCAACCGAGCCTTCCCCAATATATCTTCCCTGATCGAGAGCAACGTCTACAGAAGTCTTCAGTACCTTTTGTAAAACCTCCATTCCATTGTTCTTAGAATGGTGTCCCAAAATATCATTTACGGATTCTCGGGCACCTACAAGGTTAATTATGATGTTGGTTGTTCCTGATTGATTAAAGTCGGAATTGCCACTGAGGGCAGGAACAGTACCTTTTCTAATGAGCTCTGCGACAGCCTTCTTTCTTATGTAGAGCGCCGCTAGCGCCGGCTTGATCATCAGAGCGAGTCTAGCTCGGAAATAAGTTTCATCTTTGTTCGACTGATATGCAAGCCTTGGAAGATTAATAGAGAGCGATTGCAAAGTTACAACAGTGCCGGAACTTTTGCCTCCTATTGATTTGCGGATACCGCTACTCGCTCTTAATACGTCATCATGTGAAAGAGAGATAATTCCTCCAGTTCTTACCAAGGACGCGATAGGGTCTAGATGATATCTAAGTTGATTTTGCTGATCATTCATATCACGATAGATTAATGATATGCCAATGCGTGGTACGGGAGTAGAATCTACATATTTCTGATAACCACTCAATAACGCGGCAACCGACGTCGCATCGTGCCCATCAGCTGGAATTGTTATCGTGGTTGCGGGTAATCCTGACTGAGTATAGCTAGGAGCTATTGAAGATAACATAAGAGCCTTAGCAAATCGTGAACTAATTTCAGTAGGTTCTTTCGTTTGTTCTAAAATCATTGGAATAATTCCTTCAAGTACTACTTCTGTTGAAGCTTCTCTGCTCAGAAGAGAAATCAATAACGACAGGTAAGTCTCGAAATCGTTCGAGTTATTGACACCAGGCAAAGGCATCCTTGATACGTTCAAGAATTTCCCTTTAAGGTCCAGAGCGTTCTCACGGAAGCTAGTGACGTTTAGAAAAATCGTGTCCGGAATTAGGCCCCAAGTGCCGCTATTAGAAATATTCATCTCACCAGCCAAATGCATATCCGCAATGTCTTTCGGGAGAGTATTGATTAGGAGGTATTCAGAAAATATTGACTGCGAGGCTTTTGACATCAGAGTTTCAAGGCCATTCTTTGCCGCGTCTGCATTACTTAACATCTCGACAATGTCAGATGCGGGAAGGCCTAGTCTCGCCAATTTATTTCTATATTCCTCATGCCCATGTTCAATTAGAACAGAGTTTACCGTCTCTCGAATTAATGATGAAGTAAGATAAACGGCCTGAAACTTGTATATCTTATTCTCAACTTCTTCTGTTATCTTGTGTGCTTGCTCAAGGGGCATATTTGCTTCCCTTACTAGTGACTGTATTATCTTATTAGAGTTAAATTCTTCAATGGAAGGTCTTGTAGTCCTAACATACATTTTGCCACTTTCGATTATTGACCTTTCCTCTATCTGTCTTGCAAGGCTTAGCACGAGCTTACCGAGATTGGTAATTGTGTACCGACGCTCTGCTTTGTTGAGTGCCACCAGGGATTGTCTGAGAAGTTTTCGTAAGTGATATGCGAATTTCCCAGATTCTTTTTTCGATTTAAATCCAGCTAGTGACTTTAACTCAGAGTATGTAAGCGGGCCCTTGGAATTCAAAATGCGAAGAATGTCAATTCGATTAGGACTAGCCATAACGGAGAAAATCATCCGGACTCGTTTTGATGCGGATTCCAGCACCCCATCTCTTGCAGATTCCGCTTGTATTGGATATTTATCGTGACTCAACTGTTCCATTGCACCCGATATTCAGACTAACTGATTAAAACTACTTTGTAAATTATATTTTACTAATGATATAGAAGACAGTAATCTAAAGAAGACTAAGTTTAGCCTTCTATCATTATTTGACTTTTGTCCGATACTTCTTCCTCTTGGAACTCCTTATCCATTCTCTTATCCAGAATGGCTGATGGAACTTCAGGAAGCTTTGTCTTTGCCTCATTCTCGAGTATCCCTTCTATCTCATTTAGGATTGAAAGAGCGTCTTTATCAACCGGTGTCGAAAACTTACTTCCAACATCCAACTTAATATCTGAATTAACCAAGACATCGGAAGTCATCGTTTGCATTTCGGAGAACACGCTTGAAGCCGCCGGAATTACCTTGGAGATATCTCTTTGGATATCCCTGATCATCCCGATAGTAGGGTTGATGGTTTCCAAAACCATGGCAAATTCGTTAACAGTACTGAACCGAATTAGCATGACCTCTAGTGCAAGGCCTGCGTTTTGTGTTGTCCGTTGAACATTGCGAATATTTGATAACTCTCCTGCAAGAGCTTTAGCTCGGGAGTTATTACCCGACTTGATATTTAATACTATTTGATGTTTAAAATTTTTATCCATTCTTGAGAACTTTTCATCGAGCAGCCTTAATCGAGCGAGTTGATTATTAACTACTGACGTAGCCTTTTCCATATCGCTTTTGAATTGTTGCTGATGTTGATCCATTTGTGGACTGATTCAGGTTAGTCGAAAAAATGTTAAGAGCGAGCGTTAAACTCTATATACAAATAGCTATCAAAAAGCTAATCTACCAAATGTGCAGTAGTCTGACGCTAATCCAGTTCTTGCTTAACGTAATTTGTTTTAGTAGTGCTTACTGTGTAGGTGCAATTAGCGGCATGACACGCTCTAGACTTTTTGCAACGTCAAACCATGTTTTGGGTGATAATCTAATACTCTGACCCTTGATCCGAGCGGTAGGTCGGAAGTTGATGTTACTCCGGGTAGGAAACCGGATACTTTGAAATCTGTACCATCAACACTGAACACGACCCAAGCATATGATCCAGCATCCTCAAATCCCTCCGGTGCTACGGCCTGAATTGTGTACGTCACGACCTTACCTGTTCCTTCCAACTCGTTACTCTCAAATTTGTGACTAAAGCATTTTTCGCAGTAATATACTGTGACAAGCATCAAATGTCCGCAACGCGAACATTTATTGGAAAGTATCTTGTGTTTTCGTGCAGCCATTATAAACTTTTCACGAGGACTCGAATCTTGTTCTTGCTGTCTTGTCTTTGACGATTCCATTCATTGAACCCTCTTAAAGATATGGACGGCAGCACTTGCACCAGTGGCTCCGAAGTTATGTGTAAGTGCCACTTCTGCATCCCTAACAGTTCTTTGTTCAGCTTTACCAGTAAGTTGTTCGAAAACCTCTACAACCTGACCGATGCCTGTGGCGCCGATTGGATGACCTTTTGATTTTAGTCCACCTGAAGGATTATTGGGATTTTCTGCGTCTCGGGAAGTTGCTCCCTCCCTGGCGGCATTGGCTCCGGCTCCTTTCTTAAAGAACCCTAGGTCCTCTATATCAATAAGTTCAGCGATTGTAAAGCAGTCATGGACTTCAGCAAAATCGATATCCTTTGCTGTGATGCCGGCCATCTTGTATGCCTGCGTGGCCGCGGCTACGGTACTTGGGATAGTTGTAATATCATCACGACCCTGGACGGCAGCCGGAGATGCGCCTCTACCTGAGCCAATCACCTCAATAAAAGGCCTACCAATTTTCTTCGCAAAATCTTCACTACAAAGTATGATTGCTGACGCCCCATCAGAAAACGGACAGCAGTCATAGAGCTTTAAAGGAGAAGCCACGACAGGAGATTTCAATACGTCGTCAATCGTAATTTTTTTCCTGACATGAGCTTTTGGGTTCAGAATTCCATTTTCATGATTCTTTACTGCAACGCGTGCGAGGTCTTCCTCGCTCGCCTTATATTTAGCCATATACGACCTGGCAATTGACGCAAATAATCCGGGGAACGATGCGCCATTTCCGCCTTCGTAAAAGAAATCAGAACAATAAGAGAACAAAGTAGTACTCTGGATTGTTCCAGTATGGGTTATTTTCTCCACGCCTAATCCTAAAATGCAATCATAGAATCCAGCGGCTACGTTCGCGTATGCTTCTCTAAACATAATAGAACCTGAACCGCAAGCCGATTCTATTGTTAATCCTGGCACCTCTGGGACACCCAGGTTACTCATGATGACTGGCGCCATATGGACTTGCCTATCGGTCACTCCAAAAACATTTGAAATGTATCCTGCCTGGATGTCCTTAGGTGTAATACCAGCTGAATCAATTGCGTCTACAGACGCCTTCAATGCAATTTCGATAATGCCTTCGTTCAATTTACCGTATTTGGTACTGCCTGCACCGAGAACACAAACCTTATTTGGCATTTATTAAAAACTACCTGTTCGAGTTATAAAAAGGTTAGAGTAGGCCCTACAACGATGACTACTACGACTGCCGTTCTTTACCACCCAGTGCCATATTTGTTGAGCAGTTGATCATTCGGAGAGGGCAGCTGTTACCTGCCTTGCCCTCGGCACCAATGTCTATTATAAAGAAACAAGACTACATTTATGTGAACGCACTAATATGGTTGCGATATACGTCGGTTCGACGATTTTTCAAAAGAGGAAGTGATTTTCGAACGTTTTGTACTCTCGATAAATCGATTTCAACAACTTCCATCCCTTCTCTATTTCCCATGTCCAATACCACCGTACCAAATGGGTCTATAACCATGCTCCTTCCGGAGAAGATATTGCCTACTTGATCTGGGGCCGCCATGTAGAGGCCATTCTCGATAGATCTGGCTTTGAGAAATGTTTCCCAATGTTCTTCCTTCATAACTCCTTGAAACCATGCCGAGGGAGCGGCTAGAATTTCAGCACCTTGCACTGCTAAGATCCTAGACATTTCGGGAAAGCGTATATCATAACAAATCATCAAACCGATAGTTCCAGCCGATGTGCGATTTGGCTCTTCAATACTATCGCCAGCAATCAGTTTAAGAGATTCTTTGGATCCTAACGCATCATACAGATGTACTTTTCGATAATGTGAAACGATTTTTCCTTTACTGTTTATCAAAACGGCCGTGTCGTATACACGGTTTTCAGAAAGTCTGTCGCTTTTTTCATAAATTGTTGCTACAATGTTGATATTATAACTCCTTGCTGTGCTACATAATTTCAAGATAAATTTGCCGTTTTTCGCTGACTCTGCTATCTCCGCCAATTGTTTCAAAGATTGCCTAGCTGGTGAGAACGCCATCTGAAATTCAGGGAAGCATATCAGACGTGCCTTCCTTTTAGCCGCTTCTTTGATAAAATCTACCGAAATCTTTAGATTTTCTTCTTTGTTCGACGATGACTTCATTTGCACGATTGCGACACGGTGTGACTTTCCCATAATCTATCACTCGATGACAAAATTAAAAGTGTGTTGGTCAAAGTGGCACATCTGAGATAAATTAGTTTTATCTTGGCTTCGTTAAATAATACAATTACATATTAACAAAATTAAACAATGAGGCAAAAGTGAACGTGAGATATATAAAAATCATTCATCCAATATCTAATCGTCAATCCCCTTGATAGTGCTGAAACGTGTCATCAACTATACTCATGGGAATCCTGTGGCTCTACTTCATGCTTCCTTGGTGCTATTCTCTTAAGTATACGCAAACCTGAACAAATTTGTGTGTTACTCTTTTATTAGGAGTGCATAACTTCCCCCAACTGCATAAGATAAACCTATCAAGATTCGAGATAAAAAAACAGCAAGATCATGCTTCGACACAAATAGAGTCATATCAATCCATATCGAAATCGGAACCGAAGCAAGAGAAATCAAACCGACGATCATTTGTTCACGGTTGTTAAGGCCATTGTATTTTTTCATCAGCAGATATGTAGACAGATTCCCTAAGCCTATGCCGACGAGGATCAGGTACTGGTAGATTGACGGAAACACGCCTATCAAAGCGAAGGGAGCAGCCCAACATAGTCCATTTATAGCCTTTGCACCTGTAGGCCATTTCATACTATTTCTCATTCGCGTGCGTACAGAAACAATCACTCTACGAAATTTCCGAAAATTTGCTCCAAATGTAACACCGAAACTAGCCAGCCAAATTAGTACAATGTAATATATTGGAGCGTTATATTTGGCTGCGACTTCACTAAGAAGCGTGCCAACGATTACCGCGACGGATACGGCTATAAAAAGTAGCCCGAAAGCCTTTTTCGCCTCTAGCCTTTGCCAATCTCTATGCACGAACGAGGAAACTCGATAATTATAATTTATGAATGTTTACATTCAAACTGCATGAATCACCATACGGACGGTGACATGATATTAACAAGGCTTCCAACGAACAAATCCTAGTCTTAGCCTGGTCATATTGGGCGCAACCAGATCTTTCAATCTTATTTGTTATTCATGAGCAAAATACGCTATATCAACGAAATTTGAACATGTTTTAGGACGGTGCATCTTAACAAAATATGTTCACCTCCTCGAATGTTGGTAGCATAGGTGCTACTATGCTCCAAATGCTTATAGTATTCCTCGTTATTTGTAGCTGTTATCGCGTGTAGATGATCATACTTGGAATTACTCGGAAAACTTAGAATTATTGTTCTAGTTATGTAGTTATATGATTACGACCTTACAATTAGTGTGATAGTGGTTAGAAACTGGAGAAATGTTTACCCTACTGTAGCTCACAAGAGCGGGGTCGATTGGAGATTACTTTCTATGGTTAGCAAAACCAGCGGCGACATAGATGCTGAGGTTGAAGAAAAATATAAGTGCCTTAAAGCGATTACTTACGTTTCTTTAGCTCACTTACAGCCCACTCTTTCGTACGAAAAACATCAGCACCAGGATCATGAAGAGTTGTATTATATTATCAACGGAAAGGGCAAGATCAGAATAGGGGACGAAGAAAGTCTGTTCAGAGACGGAGACATTATCTATATTCCAGAAAGAACGGAGCATACCATAACAAATAACGGCGAAGAGATGATCGAGTTCTTAGCATTTGGCGGATTCATGGGCATAAATCCTAATACGAAAAATTAGCATAAATGCCCAATGGATTGACTGTGAAGGAAATTGAGTTTAAGGACTACCTTGACTTATTTCTTCTTCTGTAATGAATGAAATATTACTAGACTTTATGTTTTGAAAGTTTATTCGCCATTATGTAGTCTACAAAGTAAAACAAATAAGCTCTTTCATGTATTTTTATTATCCAGGGTATATGGGATTCTGTCTTAGTCTTTTGCGCTAACTCAAAACCTGAATTCTCTACCATGGTCCTGAAGGTCTGGGCATCAACTTTCTGACTTGGCTGTGACTGGCGGTTATAATCGTAAGGGTCAGCGAGTAAGACCAGCGCATGAGGCTTTAATAGCCAGTGTATAGATGAAAGTAGGTCAGTCGGTTGGACAAATTCTAATAAATTAAGTGCAAGTATCAGATCAAATTTCATATAATTAAATGGCGCGTGCAATGAATCTGCTACACAAAACTCAACATTTTCTTGTTGCGACGTCAACAATCTTCTCCTGGCCTCCTTGATAAAGGAGAAGGATAGATCAATACCAACTACAAACGCATACTTTTTTGCGAGCTCTAGGGTACTATATCCCATAGAACACCCCATGTCAAGAGCAACTCCGTCCGTTTTTGGGTTGACTGCATGCACGATTCTGTTATAGAATTCATTCGGCTTTAGGCGCCATTTGAGTGTCTTTAGAAGTCGATCATCAGACGAATGATCATATTGAACCCATCGATAGGGAACAAACCAGGGTCCTCCTTCTTCATATCGATCATCCATGGCTTGCCCTGAAGTAATCTGCCCTCCATAGGCTTTGAGAAAGTTTTTCATCTTGTCCGTTTTGCTATTCAGTATCAACTTGCCGAAAGTTGCCACACGACACTCGGCGTATTTTACAAAGTTTTTTACTACTATCGCTACTCCTTGTACTATTGGGTACATTGTTTGACATGTATCGCATTTAAGAAAGCCCTCATCACATTCGTTATCTTTTCCTTGAAGAGTCTCCAATGAAAGACGAATTTGTTTATCGGTATGTTGTGGACATACTAAATGGCGGGAGAATTGTGTTCTCATTTTTTTTCCTAATCAAGTACTCGATGGACTCTATTGAAAGTTAACTGAATAAACTGGCAACGAGAGTTGTTAAGAGTATCCACTATATTGACCTTAATTCCTAATCTTCGTCTCTTAATAACATTCGTTTTTAGAGAGTATAGTCGCAAAGGCAGATCCGTTTGTCACAACAAGGACATTTGTTAGTAGTGCTAATTAGCCGGCATACTTTATTGTGAGTCTCACATGTTATTACTCGTGAGGAACTGATGTCTTCACTATCAACCTGCATATAGAACATTAAATGGCCTGCAGCTTAATCTAAGATGCAAGCTAAATTAGCGAAATCAGCTAAAAATATTCTACAATACAATATCCGACTGAAAGGTCTTTCTAAGTAGCTAACCCAATCTATTTGGCAATTTCATTAAGTCGATCTGGGGAAAGAAGTGACTTACTCTTATCCGTCACTTTAGGAATTTTCTGATACAGTGCCTTACATTGCACCGTAGGTACCAACATCGATGATCTGCTATTTCTCTTATCTTACCGAAATTGTCTAGGTTTAGTTGTTGCTGTTCACGGTATTATTCTTAACGTCTCTAAGCGAGGGAGGAGTGAGGAGTGCCTTAGGATCGGTAATGACAGGCTGAGGCGGCAGGCCATAATGCTCCCTTAACGTTTTCTGTTGGTGTATTAAAGTGTCTGAAGAGTAGGTTGGTATTATATGTCCAAACCATAACCATAAAAATACGACCGCAGCAAGCGAAACCCATAATTAGAATCGTCCAACCAATAGGAATGAGGTTGTTGTACCTGTGAAGTGATCGCTCATCATGATCCACCCCCATATTACCTAGAATTGTTCAATTGCTTTTAAAAATATTTACTTTGATAATATCTCCGATGCAAATGGGTCGATTAGCTAACCAATTCATATCTATTACAAGGTCTGTTATTAAATTAATAATAGTATGAAGCTACGATTAAAAATATGATAGAAGAAAAGCTAAATTTACTTGGCATAACATTGCAAAGGCCTCCAAAGACTGCAGGCTCTTATGAGCCAGTGGTCAAAACAGGAAGTCTAGTGTTTGTGTCTGGTCAATTGCCTTTTGAACTAGGTTCAAATCCTCTAATAGTCAAGTTCAAGGGAAAGGTAGGCAAAGACATTTCTATAAGTGATGGCAAGCAGGCAGCAAAACTCTGCACCATAAACGCACTAGCGCATATAAAAGATGCACGCTATAATCTTGACGATATAAAACGGTTCGTCAAATTATCCGGCTTTGTCAATTGCGATGCTTCTTTTAGTAGCCACCCTGAAGTTATCAACGGCGCATCGGATTTTCTTGTAGGGCTTTTCGGTGAAAAAGGGAAGCATAGCAGAGTCGCTGTAGGAATGAGTAGTCTTCCACTCGATAGTGCGGTAGAAATAGATTTTATTATAGAATGGGACAATGACACTAATCTATTATAGCTGATTGCCGTAAATTCATAGTGTCATCTAAAGTCCAGCTGCCTCTAGCGATACTGTGTAGAGTAATCCTAACCTCTAATGAAGCCTAAAATCAACCCGGCCGTGAGGCTACCGGTTAAAGGTATGCCGAAACTGCTCATTGAAGAGGCGATATGATCGGTGCCAGGAATGCCGCTACGTGCAAGAAGCTGGTCCGACGTTGCATTTCCAAAGGCCGCGATAGTACTTGTTTGAATCTTGTTCCAGTTTACGGTTATTAGTTTTTGGTATTCGAGAAATACAAATGCAACAAATACTAATCCGACTATCACTAATATGACTTTTACGACTTTTTTAATTGCGTACCCTATTAGAAAACCGGTAATGCCTCCAAAGCCGACAGAAGTTGCTGTAGAGGCGAGAGAACCAATATCGACCACCATATTGATATCATGTAGCGTTTCTATTATTTGGCTTATAGTAACTATGGTTATTTTTCACATAAGGATGTTGTGAAAGAAAAACACTTTAATTTTGAAGTAAGGATTCGACGAGAGGGCAACAGTGTTCAAGTGAGGCAACTATTTGAGGAAACTATCTACGCATATTCTATCTTCACGGTAGAGAGGTACTTAATATACTCTGCAACAACCGAATTACTTTGGCATAGGAATCCCATTTGAAAAGTATTATTTATATTAATTTCAATGAATACATAGACGATTTATGCGGCCTCCGGAGATGTCGATGTCTTGTTTTGTCAGGGCATCTCAAATGCCGCCGTTCGATAACGCTTTCGATAAATGACATTCTTGTAAATCAACCATTGGAAATCACGCTACGTTAGTTCCATAGATAGCAGAAAAGTTTTAAGGCCACACAAAGTCTTAGAAGGTAGATATTTATTATTGACAGAAAGAAGGCAGTTCGACGAAATAAAAGGAAAAAAATGCAATGCTACAAGGGCAGTGGCAATAGTCCTATTTGTGACCGAATTTGCCACAATATTTGTTACTATCATATCTTTCCAAATCGCGTATGCACAAAATACCATCGGAGCAAATAAAGAATTAAATAATCAAACTTCCGGGACATCCAGCAACGGTAGTATCAACTTTAAGATAGGTAATAAAGCGTATCCCATAAAGTATCAGATTACAGGTGGTAAGCTCACTGGCATCTCGGCGGAGAAGGACAATACGACCATTCTCGTAAACGTCTCAGCTACATCAAATGGAAAATTAATTGTTGAACTTCCCCGGAATGTTATAGACTCTAAAAAGCAAGGAAATGTAGACGACAACTTCGCAGTATTTGAAGACGGTCAGTATTCGATAGACGACGAAATAAGAACTAACGCACAGTCAAGAACGTTGATGGTTGGCTTCGGTAATGGTACATCGGTAATCGAAATCACTGGTACTCACATAGTGCCGGAATTCGCAACCGTTGCTGTTGCAGTATTTGCGATAGCAACCATTGGAATAATTGTTGCCACTAGTAAATACATGGTATTCTCAGTATGATTCAAAATAAAATAGCTTAACCTATCTTCCCCTTTTTTTGGAATCATACTATCTAAACAATGATGGGACATCATCTTTTAGAATTGACGAACGAATGGTAAGCCTGGACAGTTTTTCTTGGGGAAAAAAATGACTTGGAATAGTTCGCAAGGCAACACACTAATTTAAATCTGCGATTACACTTACCTCTCAGTGCTTGTCCAGAATTGGAGCAGTCGGCGGAAAATATGCGATGAGGTGGATGGGCTATCAAGGGTCAACAATGGTCAATATTTGCGACTTGGAATTGATAGGGACACAAATTGAACAAGATACATTTGTCATCAATCTTACAAAAGAATACTTTCAGCAAGAGATAATTGAAGATTTAGTCGCGGAAAAACTATTGTTGGATTGTTCGATTGCGAATTTAGTTGGCCAGCGAATTGTCGGTCGTGCAATAAAATTGAAACTTGCAAAAGAAGCGAGTATAAAGAGAATTTCAGGAGTACCTTTCTTGATGATTTATAAATTCCAATATGGATAACAAATGCGTAAAGGTAAGCACTAGATTCGACCCGGAGATAGATATTGAAAATGAGCTTTGAACAAATAATCAAAATTCCTCAGGATAGAATAGGTGTAATTATCGGCAAAGGGGGAAGAGTGAAAGAAGAAATTGAGCAAAAATGCAATGTCATAGTTGAAATAGATGGCGAGAATGGTGATG
>CAKOFP010000321.1 GCA_933226995.1 Candidatus Nitrosopolaris rasttigaisensis
ATCTAAGACTTCGCTAAAAGGCGTGTTACTTAGTAGAGCGCCATCCCAAGCATATACACCTTTTTCTAGTTCAACCCAAGGAAAATTATCCGACGGGTAGCCAGAAGTTGCAAGTATATGCTTAGGAGTTATTTTCTGCCTAGAACTATCAAAAGTTAACGGTTCTGATGTTAAGATATCGACCGCAGTCATTATCAGACGTGCGTGAGGATTACCACCAGGTTGGAGTTTATTATAATCAATATATTTTTCTAAAGTCTTGACTAAAGGAGAATGGTCATATATGTATGTCCATTTTGATGGGTTAAAGTATTGAGGGTCTTTTAATGCATAGTCAGCTCTCCATCTAGGAACGAAGAACTTATCATTGCCATAAAGTATAGAGCTGATTGTGCTCGATAGTGAATTAACTTCGTCTGTGGTTGGTAAATGATTCTCTGCAGCTCTAATAAGTTGTCCTCTAGATTTGTCATATAGCCACTCCAGTATGGGATGAGTCAAATTTACAGAGTTCTCTGCAAGTTCTAACCAAATTTTTTTTATATTTTTATGTGGATGATCTTTATCTACACTGCCAGCAATTATAGCAGCGTTTATGCCACCAATAGATGTACCCGCTACAATATCTACTTTTATATTCTTATTTGCAAGAGCTTTGAAGACTCCACATGCAAATGCCCCTAATGAGCCTCCACCTTGAAGTACCAAAACATTTTCAATATTATTAGAAGACATGACCATATCCCCTAATATGGGAAGTTACTAACGCCATTATCATTACCATGAAGTTGGATTACAGACTCTTATATAACGTAACTCCTTACAGATTGTTGGAAATTTATTAGAATTAGATAGATCCAGAACCTACTAGGTCGAGTGCCTTAGGAGTCGTCCTAGTTCACCTTACGAGTCCATTCTGGATGTCTAGCGTGGACGAAGGAATAATAACCATGCCTGTCGGAGGCTAGGCGATTGCAACAGCATATTGAGAAAGAGAAAGCTATTGGAGCAATTCACTTATGCCCTAGAGAATTGTGGCGGATGTGGTTATTACATGTCTGTCAATGAGGTAACGTTCTAGAATTGTGCAGTTTTGATTTTGGAAGGCCTCAATCGAGGCCCTGAATTCTTCAGGGATATATTGTTGAGGGGCATTGCACATTTGAACATAAGTTGAGAATTCGATTTACTAAGCAAAATCTAGTTCGCTAATCACGCTCCAGCGCTGTCTGCTATGACGTTATTAATTTTTCAAATCTAGAATCTAACATCAAGTATCCTTGCTTTAGCAAAAGCTTATAGTTTTTGTTCCAAGCATCTCCTTATGAATTTTCTGAAAATTTCACGGCTATCACTTTGAATCGCTCTCGCGGATCTATCTTCCTCCTCATAATCCGCAACAAATCAAAAAAAGGTAAGAGCTACCTTGAAAAATACGAGGATAAATTACTAATACAGGGTGTGTCACCAACAGCGTCATCTGAATTGATAGTTTTAGAAGAATTGCCGGAGCATATCAAAGAATCACCTCCCACCACTGAGATACTACCGTCATTCAAAGAATTTACCAAACATTTAATCAGGGTATAAGAAATTATGTGTTTGCAAATATCAGATAGAAAACATCCAAATTGTTATCTAAATAAGAAACACAATTTGAATTATATAGTATACTATGCAAATAGGTATAAAACGATAAATTGATTTGACCATAAATTACAAATGGACTGCATTAAGTAATACAACAATTGGAACGTTGATGGCTTCACTTGATACAAATATAATTATTATCGCCTTGCCAACTATTGTATCTGACATACACGTATCACTTTTAACACTAGTATGGATAGTTCTTGGATACTCGCTTGTGACTGCATCTATTCTTCTCAACCTTGGCAGGCTTTCAGACATGTTGGGAAGAGTCAAATTATATAATATTGGATTTATTATCTTTACAATAGGATCAGCATTATGCAGCCTTTCTCAAACAGGAGAACAGCTGCTGTTATTTAGAATAGTCCAATCATTAGGGGCTGCTTTTCTTTTCTCAAACAGTGCTGCAATCATTACTGACGCATTTCCAGAAAATGAAAGAGGAGAAGCACTTGGCATTAATCAAATCTCAATTGTAGTAGGATCTGTAATGGGACTTATATTTGGAGGATTCCTTACTTCTTATCTTGGATGGAGGTCAATATTTTGGATAAATATACCCATTGGAGTTTTCGCAACTATTTGGTCCCATTCAAAGTTGCGTGAATTAGGAACAATTAAAAAAGAACAAATAGATTGGATAGGCAATGCTACTTTAGCTGTAGGATTGTCGCTTATTTTAGTAGGAATAACATTTGGTTCTTTTCAAATTCTTAATAGCATACCATTTGGAATGTATTCGTTTATTATAGTAGGATTATCTCTAATAGGATTGTTTGTATTTGTAGAAAGAAATGTAATTAAACCAATGATCGATCTATCATTATTTAGAATAAGCTCATTCCTAGGCGGGAATATTGCTATATTTTTTAATGCAATAGCAAGGGGCGCCTTTATCTTAATCATGACGTTTTATCTTCAAGGACCCACTATGAAACTTAGTCCACTTGAGGCAGGCATTTATCTTCTTCCAGTTTCCATAGCGTTATCTATTTTCGGACCGTTTAGTGGATGGATATCCGATAGATATGGATCAAGAGTAATATCATCTATAGGCCTTTTTATTTCTGCAATTGGATTCTTTATGCTTACAAGTTTGGGTACAAAATCTACTTTCATAGAAACATTGTTACCTTTAGCAATGATCGGTGCAGGAATGGGTATTTTTGCTTCACCAAACAGAGCATCAATAATGAACTCAGTTCCACGATATCAAAGGGGGGTAGCAGCAGGCACTAGCACTATGTTCGTACTTAGTGGAAGTACATTAAGTGTAGGCTTGGCATTTTTGATAATGTCCCATACTATGCCATTAAATTATATTGAATCTATTTTTCTAGGAACAACTGAGATAACAACCAAAGACAGTATAAAAAGCAACAACAACAGCAATAACAATAATAACACAAATAATCAGAACCAAATCAAAAATCGCAATCATAACAATGTCAAGATCACTATGACATTACTTCATTCTACCACAGTAATCAATAATTTTCTAAGCTCGTTACACTACGTCTTCCTTCTTTCAGCCATGCTCATGCTCATCTCAATAATCCCAGTATGCATTAGCGCTGGGAATAAACGTGATAACCACCACAACATTAAGAGCAACTAAATTCGCTATACCAAATTTAGATAATATATTGGATTACTCTGAATGGCTCCAATTTAATCTATAGATAATCGTAAATAAGGCGAATAATTTTGAAAAACATTTCATTATATACAAAAGCATAAATATTTAAGTGAACATATTATGGCAGACATATGGTCTACTACTGCTGTGATTCCATTCGCAGATTAAGTAAAATGAATTACATTAACTGCGATACCGACGGCCAAGCTGTAGTGTACATTCAAAATGTTCATTTTAAAACAAATCTTCCATCTGACTTGAGAGATTATAGGTATTGCATACATTGCGGTATTGATACAAGAATGCATTCAATAATCAATTCGAAGGATGTTAATCATTGTACTGCCCTAGGAGCCAGCCTGCTGAATAAGAAAATAGTTTTGTCTTTTGGACACAAAGAGAAATCTGGAAAAAGTGACGAGAGCCATAGTAATTATCAAGATTATTATGTTTTCAATCTGAATTCGTTAGATGAACTAAATGGTATTCAAAAAGACGATGCAGATTATCCTATTGGAACTTCTTTAGACTATTGCCCATATTGCGGGTATGGCTATTCTATTAACAGTGAAATTCAAAATACCAATTTTCTTGTTCTATCGAATTATTTAGTATAATCATTCTTCATTGGAATAGCCCTGTAAGTAGCTATTAGTGTTTACCCAACGTAAGTTTGATTTTGAATTTGAATTTTTTTTATATTTCGAATTTCTTTTTTTGATCTCTTTATCCTGTCAATTAATTCTTTAGGTTCTCAACAATGACTACTAGATTTTTTGGCAATAGTAAATATCAATGGAAACACACAGCTCAAGCAGTATATGAAGACAGGCAATCAGAATATTATAACGAGCCCGTAAACAAAGGGCTATTTAGGGCTGATGCTCTTTTCAATATATTCATTAATGCTCAAGGAACGTGTGCCAAAGAATGAACTTGGATCAAATCAGAGTTGAGTATTTCATTTCTTTTAGTGATGCTCTTTTTGCGTTTTCTATTACCACTATGACTTTGTCAATTCAACTCCCAACTTTTTCTAGCAACATCACAAAGTCGGAGCTCACAAGAAGATTGGGTCAATTACTAATACGACCATAATTCACTACACAGTTAGCTTCATGGTAGTAGGTATGTACTGGGTTAGCTACAATATGGTTTTCGAGCACATAGACATGTACGTATGGTTCACTGGCACTGGCACGTTAAGTAGGACTCAATCGGTGTCATCGGGTATTCATGATCGAACTAAAGAGCGCGCCAATAAGAAGATGTTTCTCTTTCTTTCTCTTAATCTCCTAACTGAATAAGGAAGCCATTCATCACCATAAGGTATATACTCTGCAACTCTAAATCCCTCTTCAACTCATCCCGGATACCCTTTAGAAATTCAAATTCGAAATCTTTTATACCAATTTTGGACGTTTTCCACAATCCAATCGTATGTTCAATTAGCTTGGAATCATGGGTTGCAACAGCAAACTTAAGGGTATTATTATCAACCTGCTTATTGTTTATATAATTATAGTTAAATAG
>CAKOFP010000322.1 GCA_933226995.1 Candidatus Nitrosopolaris rasttigaisensis
GAGAATCTTCTCTAAGACCCATAATAACATTTATCACCTCTGCAATATTATCATATCGGTGGCGTGGTACCTCCTCCTTCTTTCTTCTTTGTATCTACCGATGTATGAGAACCGTCTATTAAGGATTCTATATCCTCATTATCTTCCCCTTCTTGTCCATTAGCAGCGGTAATAAGAGCTGCCTTTGATCTTCGTCGTCGTCGTCTTATGAGAATGAAAGCTATTGCAATGACAGCAATGATTACTATTAAAATAGGAAGTGGAACTCCCAATACGTCACCTGCGCCACTAGTTTGTCCTCCTCCTCTAGAGTGACGACCGCCGCCGCCACCGCCAAAAATAGTACTTAGAGATCCTAAGATTCCTCCGCCCTGACCATTACCTTGTTTTGATTGCTGTGATGCGATCTGAACTGTATTGTTTAATATCATTGAATGACTATTTTTCAAATCATCACTATAGGTAACTTCAAGTTTAACAGGGTAAACTCCAGGGGCAGTATTGTTAGTATTTGCCGTAAGAGGAATACTGAATGGTAAAGGAGAATCAGGCTGAAGATCGCCAAGGTATTGTGGTGGAGGGAGACTAGCAGGAGTTGAAGATTGCAAGGGCGTTGTTGTTGATGCTGTTGTTGGCGATGACGAGCGTCCTCCACCTGCAATTCCTCCAGATTGATTATGATGATGTTGTTGTTGATTAGTTGTTGATGATCCGTTAGCTCTAGAAAATGGCTGATTTATCAGCTGTACAGTACTATACAACCCTATGGTGTTTCCTTTGTTCAAAAGATTTCCCACTAGATTAGGAACTCCGGCAATAGTGTTAATACCGATGCCATTAGCACTTACTTGTATACTTCCGATCACTGTTCCACCTAAAATGAATGAACCCACTTGTGATTGTCCCTGAGATATATATTGCATCGTGACTAGAAAAGAAACTGGCTGACCTATTAGAGATGTCGAAGCAAATATCTTGGTAGAAAAGTGGTGGCTAGAGTGGGGATCCAAACTTGCCAAACTCCACAAAGTATCTCCTACAATCTTGAGACCACTTGTTTGCGATGCAATTGAAACTACTGCGTGAGTAATTGGCAAGTCGTTATTATTGGAAACAGCAAATTTCATATCATCTGTGTTCCCGGAAACCAGAATTAACGAAGTACTATTTAGTTGATTGTTATTGGAATTTTCAGTACCATCTTTAGATGCAACTGCCGATCTATGTGAAAGCCCTGTGGTAGAAACATGTGCTGCATTCGCTGAAGTCGTACCTGTGTTATTACCTTTTGCGATTTTGTAAACAAGGGGAACTATAGGTATATTATTGTCGGAAGTGTTGTTATTCTCAGAAATAGTTTCAGGCATTATACTTGAAGAAGTGTAAGAAGAAGATACAGTTATACCTCCAGAAGAGTTACCGTTGCTGTTTCTATTATTATTGCCAGAGGACTTAGTAGTGTTTGAAGGAGATGATGAGGGAGAAGTGGTTGAAAAAGGGGAAGAAGAATTCGTGTTATTCGATGGCGATGAGGATGAGGATGACTGACGATTTGAATGAGACGCAGTTATACCAGATGCCGTAGCAGTATTAGTAGTATTATTGGTATTAGTGTTATTACTATTACTATTAACTGGATTAGCATTACTGTTTGGAGTAGATGCAGTATTATTATTTGTTAAGGTCTGACCAGCGAAAGGTGCCACAGTGATACCAGCCTGAGGAGGAGTGGGTAAGACTAAAAATCCAACAGAGGAAGTTGACGTTATAGTACCGCCGATTGCATTGGTATAAGACATCTGCAGATTCAGATTCTGCAATGTTCCACCAGATGAATAAGCTGGATACATGATAGGATCTATCTCAGCTGTACCATTAACTGGTATTGTTCCGATATCAAATGTCCTAGCTCCAAGCTGGACTGTGGGAATGGAAGATTGCGGGGTAATTGTCGTTATCTGTGCGCCAGGACCAGTAGTAGAATTACCGTTATTACTTGAAGCAGTACTACTACCCACATTGCTTCCACTAATGCTATTGCCACTTACACTTGTAACGGAAGCAATAACACCATGGGCTTCTCCGGTTCCTTTATTCTTTATCTCTATTTTTACTGGTTGCGAAACACCGGGGTTTAAGCTGGTTGTAGTAGGAATTGCATCCAAAATAACTTTACCAGGCAGTACAAATGGTACTGCAAAAGCCAGTGAATTATACTTTCCAGGTTCAAGATTAGGTACCTTAAAGTAATATAACGTAAGGGAAGCTAAATGATTCCCCAATGTTGCTGTCTTTCCGACGTTTACTTTAAAATAAACTGTGTATGTTTGACCTGCTTGCACTAAACTATTATAGGTTGTAATAGCTACCTGTTTTTGCTGTTGGTGTCCCTGATTTTGAGGAGAATTTTGGCTAACTGGATTAATATTGTTTATAGTTGTACCTATTCCTCCTGTTGTCGAGCTAAATCCTGATGGTAACGTAAGATATCCGGTTATCCCGTTAATACTCGAAAATTCGGTATTGCTCAATTCGACAGCAAGGATAGATTGACCGTCTCCTGGGGCAACTTCTTGTTGTTGTGGTACCGGCGTTGATTGCAATGATCCCGAGGACACAGTTCCATTACTATTTGCAACACGTGCTGTATTTGATGCCCAATAAGCATCTACAAATCCATTGCTAGAAGTAAGTTGTGAAACCGGCTGTCCCGATGTGCTGTTAGTTCCTTGCAATTCATCAGTCGTTGTTGCTGTTGCTTGTGCTGTTGCCGATCCCCCTGCTTGTTGAGTTAATGATGACTGAGCGCCAAAAACATTGACAGTACTATTTACAATTACCCGACGAGTGTTTTTCAAATCATCAACATAAGTAATTTTAATTGAAACAGGGTATGTCCCAGGAGCTATGCTATTATCTGCTCCTGCAAAATTTCTACTAGCGGACTGAGCCAATGCCGTTTTGGTTACCAGTGGGGGTGGGATACTTCCTTTTGAATTATTATTATTAGTAAACGGAGCATTTTGTTGCTGTGTAGCCTTTCCTCCTGGCACTTGTACTAGCTGTAATGGAATATTGAATGGTACAGGAGAATTTGTTGCCATATTACCGAGATATTGAGAAGAACTAGGTACTAGAGTTGTGGTAAGGTTCTTGTTTGAAGTTGAAGATAACGTAGTTTGGGGTTGGGGTTGTGGTTGTCCTTGTCCTTGCTGTAACATTTCCACACTAGCAAATTGTGCAGGGGTATTTCCTTCATTTAAAATATTTCCGACGAGATTAGGAGTACTGCCGATATATCTAATGCCTAAATTATTTACACTTAGCTGAATATTCCCTACTACTATTGCACCTAAATTAAAAGCCGCAGTCTTTACTTGGTGGGTGAGTTGAATATATTGTATAGTTACAGTAAAAAAGACGGGATTGCCTATTACAGAAGTAGATGCAAATACCTGAGTAGTTAAATGTTGTCCTGATCCAGGAGATATAGTAGGTATGTCCCAGTTTGAAGGACCCAAAATCCTTACTGAAGTATTTTGAGATGCTAGTGAAACCGCCAAGCTTCGTATTGACGATGGGACTAGCCCAAATAATGCAATATTATTAATAGTAAACCCTATCTCTTGTACCTTACCAGCTGTTATTTGGATTTGCGAAGCATCGGTAGAAGAGGATGAACTTGAAGAGCTTGAAGATGCGACTTGCGTTGACGGTGAAGGTGGTAGATCAAATTGGGTATTCCCGTGACTAACGTTGTGGGACTGACTAGGGACATTTGTCGACACCATGTGTGTGGACAAAGTCAGCGGCGAGGATGTTGATGAAGGCAGAAACGAGGAGGACGAATACTGTATCGTTTGTGCATACGAGACTTCGGCTACATAAGGTCCTATTAGAGTACTTGATACCAAAAGAATAACGATAAAACCTAAAGCAAAAACAAAATTTTTTCTATCATTATTATTTTTGTCTTTCAACATTTACGACCTCCTTCTCAATAGACCCATCTCTAATATGTATTGCTCGATCGGTTGCCTCTGCAAGTACAGGATTATGCGTTACCATAATTATCGTCCTTCTAAATTTTCGTGACAATAGGGTCAGTAAATTAAAGACATCTGCTCCTGTTTTTGTGTCCAAATTTCCTGTAGGTTCATCAGCAAGAATTATCTTCGGATCATTCATAAGTGCCCTTGCTATAGCTACTCTTTGTTGTTGACCACCGCTTAGATTGGAAGGTTTGTATTTAGCCTTATCTTTGATTCCTAGAAAATTCAACAATTTCAAAGCACGACGCCTTCTATCACCATCGCTCATACCACCTGTAATTCCAGGGAACTCGACATTCTTCAGTATAGTTGTCCTGTTAATTAAATTATAAGATTGAAAAATAAAACCCAGTGTGTCGTTCCTCACGGTTGCAATTTGAGAGTCATTTAATGAAAAGATATCGATTCCATTAATGAATACTTTACCTGAGCTAGGTCTGTCTAAGGCCCCTATCATGTTCAACAACGTAGATTTGCCGCTTCCAGATGGACCCACCACAGATACAAATTCACCCTTATTCACTGTGAAGCTAACATTTCTAAGTGATACTACTTTGCCCATTGCAGAGACATATACTTTGGACAGATTTTCTACCGTTAGAGCACCATCTGAACTATCTCTATAATCTCGATGATTATTGTTACTTGCAATCATTGTGTTTTATCTTTCTCCTCTCGTTATTTGAATGACATTATCTACTAATTTCCTATAAATCCTCGTGTGATTTTTTCGTTCTTATATTAGACATATCGTTATAAAACATATATGATACATTCGACGAACGTACCACAAAAAGCAAAATAGCTACCATGATTTCTTTATACTTAGCAGTAGTGTAGACTTTTAGACATTTTTTTATTTGAGCTGCAACATAGTGATACAAACATATCCAACAGTGTATTCGTATTCTTATTAGGTACGGTTTTTTTAAAAAATTAAGCGACCTTTATAATAATCATGACAATGACATCAATAATGTGAGAATGCCCAATCCTGAAGTTGCATCATGCGATACATATCACAGTCTGCTAAATCGAAAGGGAGACCGTTAACGTTGAAATGTAATTTTGTTTTTGCGACAGCCTTAGCCGTAGTTCTTTTGGCATCTAGTACTCTAACTGGATCATCTTTAGGAAAAGTTTCATATCTTCAACCATTTGGACATCAACAACAGCAAGGAATTCCATTAAAACTCTGGACAGATGATTCAGCTTCGACTGATTCTCAACAACAACATAGACCACTTCCTGCTACTGCTTCTTCACAGACTTCAATTCATGATAACAATATTGCAATTGGTACACCAAATACATTTAAAATCAATCACCCTTTCGAGCCAAAATCACTATCATCAAATAATTGCACCTGTCCAAAACCATCTAATTCTACAAAACCGGCTAATGTGACTACTATTCGTATTGTGCAGAATTTTTCGAATATAAAAGGTCCCGTCAAAGTTAATTTTGTTAATTCTTACTGGACTTACAATACAGCGCAGGACCAGTTTGTTGCTGGTACCACATCAGCACGTACGTCAGGACAGAGCATATTACCTGTGATCAAGCAAGAAGTAGGTCCAGGAGAAGGCCCATCTATCCTTGCAGTGGTGTTAATCAACGAAGGCTTTTCATCTATTACTGGCATAACCAGTTCATTACAACTCCCGCCAGGATTTGCACCTCTTATTACCCCTAAAAGTAGTAGTATTCCTGGATCGGATTCACAAACTGCTTTATCTAGCTACGATGGAGTTGTTGAGCCTGGACGCGCCTTTACACTTTATTTTGGAGTAAAGATATTAGGAAACGCTCAAGTAGATAAGCAATATAATCCTCAATTAAAGCTGGGCTATGTTAAGGTCACTGAATTAAGGCAGAAACATTTTAGATCAGAAACAATAACGGTACCATTCACAATAAGTGGGAGAGTAATACTAGATGCAATTTCTTCATCACCTTCATTATCGTCATTATCGAATGTTTCTTCGTTAATCAATTCTTCATCTTTAATTCAGACGATAAATGTTATTCCTGGAGTTCCTAATGCAGTGAAATTAACAATTAGAAACGATGGTTCTGCAACTGCTCGTGGAGTTATTGTTAACATTGCCGGTCTTACAGCTGGTTCTATTGGTAGTACAACTGTTACTGTTGCCAATAATGTCAGTTCTGGAGTAGCTGCACAACCTTCGTCTTCCTCTACAGTAATTCTTGGATCTAAAGTATTTAGTATCGGAACTATCTCGCCTGGTGGATCACAACAGATATCTCTCATTATCTATCCGAGCATTGCGGCTGACGGAACGGTACAAACTTTGAATCTAGGGCTATCATATGATGATGCCTATGGCAATAGAAAGATTACAAACCAGCTAGTAGGACTTCAAATATTACCTATTTCTCCTCAATCGGGATTAAGTGTATCTCCATCAACATCCTCTCCATCAACATCCTCTCCATCTCCATCATCTCCATCTTCATCTTCCTACCCATCATTTTCGATTTCACCTGCGACTTCGTCGGCAAATGAAAGGTTAACACCAATTGCTTCTTTCGTTCATTACCCTTCTAATGCTAATAACGGTAATACCGATAACAACACGAATACTAATGTCGACCCACCTCTTCGAGCGCCTGCAAACCTTTCTTCCCAATCCCCATCTTCATCTTCGTCTTCCCATAATTCGACCCCATCACCTATTCAAATAGCAGCTGGTAGGATACAAAATGTAACCTTTGCCATCAATAACGATAATGCCGTTGTTTCTCCTATTGTGAGCCCTCTTCAAAACTCAATAACAAACTTGGCGGTTTCCCTCGTCTCCCAATCTAGTTCAGTCAGGATTTTGGGTCCTTCAAACTGGGACATACCTACTATATCTCCTGGATCAGGACAACATTTAACTACTCAGGTATTTGCATCTACATCTTTGATGGGCAATCCTGTCGTATTCACTGTAACGGTACAATATATCCAAAATGGTCACCAAGTAAAGACAGCCGCTTTTAATCTAGGTGCCATAGTAACCGGAGACATTCAGCTAAGGGTAAATAACTTGGGTATTAAATATAATGGAAACACTCCTACACTCGTTGGAAGTATTCTAAACGAAGGAAATACGCCTGCGTTGTTTGCTAGTGTGGAAATGTTACAGCAAGAAACGGGACGAGTACTAACGCATCTATCGTCAACATCAAACAAGAATCTTGAAACAATTCTAATGCCGAATTCATCTCAATACCTTGGTAATATAGGAACAAATTCTCCTCTGTCATTCAACGTTCCGCTGCAGGCAGTAACAATATCGAAAGGTCAACAACAGAACAATATTACTACTAACAACAATATCAAAGAAAAATTACCATCCCTAACTAGAATTGCATTGAATTCATCTCCTATGCAATCCAACGGTGCGGGAACAGACAACAATACAACTCCTGGGATTTATCCTGTTTCGTTCAAGATTACGTATAGTGATAATTTGAAGAATATTCATGAGATTGTTGTAAATAGTCCTCTTCAGATTAAACCACAACAATCTAAAGGATCTCCTAGTCAAAGTGACGTCTTATTGGGATTTCTAATCGGTGCTGTGGCTATTGCTATTGGCATCGTAGTGATATTTATCAGAAAATGGCTAAAGTCTAGCAGAAATGAGAATCTTGTTTCGAAAACATACAGGAAGATAGCGAACGGAATGACGAAAACGAGTGCAGGGGATAGCGAAGGCTTGGTACATAGCGCTCATCCTCCAGCAGAAAAGAAAACAGGAGCCCCATTTCACCGACGTAATATTCATAAAAGTAAAGTAAATTATCACTTTGGAAAAGTTGAACCCGAACCAGAATGGATCGGCATTATTAAAGGA
>CAKOFP010000323.1 GCA_933226995.1 Candidatus Nitrosopolaris rasttigaisensis
GCTTCATTTTCCCAGCAGGAATTTCATTTACTTTTGCAACTTCAACAAAGTCATTTTGAGCCATTAGACATTAAATTGATTGGCATGTATTTAAGGGTAGCAATCAAGATCCGTTTTAACAAAATTACTTTCGGTTAAACGGAATGGCTTGGACGTTAATAGACGAAATTCCGATTGAAGTAAGGAAGATTAATGGAGATACGAAGCTCCTCATAAGAACATAGTATCGTTCTTCACTTTTAGAAGCCTGTTTCTGTTCTGGCCGGACTTTATAGTCTTCATTACTCACGGCTAACTAGCCGCTATGCAGTTAATAAACTGGTATTCTAATCCGGGTTAGGAATGAATAACCCAAAATATATTAAATCCAAGACCAGCATGGCATACCTCGTATCTTGCACTGCTTCCTGATAATACTTCTTGCTTTTTCAGCGGCTTCCGCATCATTAGAACTTTTGAGGTATTGGATGATTAGTTCCTCATACAATTTTTTTGCGCGTACCTCTGTGAATTCCTTATATTTTTTATGCTGTATCGGATTGTTGTGAATAAATGAACTACCATTTTTATCTGAAATCGGCTTGTCCGGAATACCCTTCATTTCGTTGTATTCTTTTTTACACTCGCTACATCGATGATCAAAAAAATCTGTGTGGACGGTACACCCTGTCATATTTGGAATAACCTGTGTCGAGATATTATCGACCTAATTAAAAAACAATACATATTCCGTGATATATCATACAAATCGATGCTGCCTTATACGTTTTGTCTTTAACTAGGGACAAAGATGCAAGGTTACTCTTCAAATGCATTAATGTATTAGACAGTACAAAATTGTGTTTTATATTTTATAAGTCGAGCCACGCCAATGTTAATTATGGTGATGATAAACAATTTATTCTGTTCTGAAAGGAAAACTATTCGGGTTAGATATTCGACACGTAGAGGATTTCGTGACGTTGTTCTGTTAGATATTATGCCAGCTATAGGGTACAACAAATGATATTGTCAAATCAACAAGAAGGGTAACTCAGGAAATTACTTATCCGTCAATTGTATAGAGATGTGATTTTAAGCCAATTTGTATATGATACTCTTAGACCCCTGGGGTCAAAGGTATCTATCTATTTTTCAATAAAAGCATCACCAACTTCCGATATTGTTAAATGATTAGGTCAAGCACTCGTAAGTACAATAATGGAGGAAATCCAGCAAACTTCAAGCCTTATAGGTTACGTCTTTGCGTGCACTGAAAAGTCTCAAAAAGAGTGTTTCGAGCGTATGCTTTTTTCAACCAATAAACTCTATGAAGATAAGGTCTTGCGTGTTAAAAAGGGTGATCTGCTATTTTTGCTAAACATAGACAGCCATGTTCTCTATGGTGCTTTCCAGGCAAAATCCGATGGTGGAATAAATATCAATCCTGAAGCCTGGGGTGGCAAGTATCCATTTCAAGTAGAAGTGGAAAAAAATGGCGAGATAAAGTCTATGAAACATGCTGAAAAGATCCTTTCTAAGCTGGGCATTAGTTGGAAAAAAGCCCTCGGAGAGAACAAGACAAAATTACTTTTAGAGTATCTAGACGATCCAAACGGTTTTTCTTGGAGAGGGATTGTCCCGGAGATGGAAGCAACACAAATTAATGACACACCTCGATTGGAAGCCACAACTTTATGGGACTATCCTAGACAAAGCTATGGTAAGACTCGTAAGGGCAATAACAAGTACGCGGGGGTCACCCCGGCCTTCATCGTTTATAACTTGGTAAAACGTTACACAGACCCTAATGACCTTGTAGTTGATCCCATGGCTGGCAGCGGCACTACTCTCGATGTATGCAAGGAAGAAGGTCGTATGTGTTTTGCCTATGATATTGTTTCAACAAGACCAGATATTATTCAAAATGATGCAAGGAAAATCCCACTTTCCAATGAAAGTGTTGATATGATTTTCATTGATTCACCTTATGGTGATAACATAGATTATAACGATCACATGGATAACATAGGAAACATCTCGTCAGAAACAGAAAGATTCTATGAAGAGCTAGAGAAAGTAATCGGTGAATCGCATCGTATCTTGAAGTCAGGAAAGGTCTTAGGATGGCTTATCGGTGATCAGTGGGTAAAGAAAAGATTTACTCCTGTGGGTTTTAATCTCCATCAACGATTGTGTAAATACTTTGATACTGTAGATATAATATGTGTAGCGCGCAGAAGTCAGACTTCAAATACAGGGATATGGTACAACAGAGCGCTTCGTTTCAACTTCTATCTACGTGGTTTCAAGTATCTTTTCATAATGAGAAAGCCCCCATCAGCGGAATTCAAACCACACCAACAATATAGTAGAGTAATTAATTGGGCTCGATACTCGCGAGAAAAAGCAACGCGATAGGACTTTCCCGTGAACCAGAGATATAAAAGTAACTGAATTCATTAATTACAATTTTAGGAGGGAATGAAACCAAGCAAGGAATGGATATTTAAAAGATTACTTCTGAACTGCCGAGTGAAGTCAAAGAAATTCACAAAATGACTTTACGGAATGTACACCAGCAAAACGTTCACTAATGAAACGTAGAACACTTGCAAAGGGTTTTCGATAATCCTACTAACTCTAGCGGCATCAATATTATCATGATTATTTTTGTTTCGTTTTATCCTAGCACTCTCATATTTGTACTTTTGAGTCTATAGAATTGTGTATATTTAGCATAATCATACCGATGTCCCTATCTATTCTTACTCCCAGTTCTATATTCATAGGTCTGCAATGACTAACTAAACCCATTCACTATTTCCAATTTAACTAACATCATCCTGCTACCTCGTACTTCTTTTTGCCGTAAGTTTTTTTAATCAGATGAATCAAACTAGGAATAGTTGTCAGAGGAGAAGGCAAAGGGACGGTTTCGGAAGATATTAGTTGGAATAGATGGCTCAGAGGCGTCAATTGACGCATCACGTTATGCTAGTGCAATAGCAAAAAAATACAACTCTCAACTAATCGCTATATTCGTTCTTCATATGCATGGAATTAGATCTGTATCTTCGACTTTCATTACGGCACCTACTTATGGAGTAGAAGGGTTTGAAGAGGAAAAAAGGGCAGCTCAGGAATGGTTAGATAAAATTAGAGTAGAAGGTCATGCAGAAGGCATAGACATCGGCACGGAAATTGTTGAAGGTCCCACATCTGTAGAGGCTACGATAGTAGACTTTGCTGAACGTGAAGGTACAGATTTGATTGTTATTGGCACCAGAGGAAGAACCGGTTTTAAAAGATTATTGCTTGGAAGCGTTGCATTGGGTGTTGTAACATACTCGCATTGTCCTGTAATGGTGGTAAAGTAAATGGTATATGGTACTAACGTTAGATAGGGCCGTGCTCTGGTTATACTATATGGACAGAAAGTTACAACATTTCGAGTCATCCGTTTTTAGTAAGTAATGACAACAGTAAAGTGCCGTCGCTTAGGTTACTCTGTTACCTATTTTGTTGTTAACAAATCTTCGTGATAATGGGTCTTAATTACAGAATGTTTTCGGTTATTTTAGCAGCTTCGGACTTTAACGCTTTGAGTATTCTGTCATATACATACGGTACAGTATTTTGTAGTTGTATTGTCGTTAGATCCAGCAATTGGTGCGTCAAATTTGAATGGCTGATTGCGTTTACCTAGGACCTAGATCGATTCTGTGCACTTAAAGTGAACCCTCTCATATCGATATAGAAATTCATGTATAATAAACAGACGCTGACTGCTATATGAGAGACGCTAGAGAATATTTGACCAAGTGAAGCTTCGTAAGAAGATCCGTACGGTATTTTTAATATTACTTCTTTGCCTCTGTTTGTGCTAAGGAATTTAGTCTAGCAAGTTTTGTTTTGGAAGCAATATACTGGGTAATATCTTTTTCAGTCGTGACGGCAGGCCTTTCCTTCTTTGCGAAGAATCCGATTATTGTTGGTTCAAAGTTGTGTTTTCGCAGATCATCTACAACCAAACTTGCTACGTCTTTTGTTGCAACTACTAGATGACAGCCGTTGGAAGAGGCAGTTGCATTTTCAATTAGCAATTCCTTTGTTGCAAACTTGCCGATTTCTTCATACTTCATTGGAAGCTCGTTAATTACAATGTGAGAGTTTGTCAGTTCTGCAAGTTTTCCTATGGCAAAGAAACCTTCTGTGGTAACAGGATGAACAGCCGTTATATTCGTATGCTTGTCATATGCCATACCAAAATCAGGACAATATTTTGATATTACTTTTCCAAGTGAAAAGTGCGGTTCACTTAGACTTTTTATAGTTTCATCTTTTGCAACAGAAAGAACATCTAACGAAATGCCGTTTTGCTCAAATTTGACTATATTATTATGATCCATTTGTGTTAACATGTATAGGCTTAAAGCTGGCATCGCTCCCATTTTATTTGAAAGAATAATTTGCATGCCCTCCTCCACTTGATCGTATCTTGTAGGTAATTCTTTTACAGTATTTGCAATTGCAGTTGTACCAAAAAAGAGATTGCCAATCTTAATGGAACTGTAGTCTTCCATAGCTATATTATAACGAGAAGTAAATGCATCAAGATTTGTTCTAATCTTGTCAAGCATCTGTTCAGTAGGCGCGTCATATACAGGAAACAATTTGAATCCTAATGTGCACCCGAGGAGATTGAGATTTTCCATTCCGGCCGTCAATGCAATGTTGCTGTGAATTTCAGATTCTGGTCTCTGTGTCGGGTCAGTTATTTGTGTCACAGAGTTATTAGCAGATGTATATCCTACTTTGTCGCCTCTATGTAACTCTATATAATCTAGCAGTGCAAATTGGGCCTCACGACGGGTTGTCAGAGCCATGGTATTTTTTCTTATGCACACCTTTGAATGAAAACTGTTGAAGAACTTTTGAACTGCTGCTGAGAGTAATGCCGGATCATCACCTAGAACGGTATGAATGCGAAAGATTGAAAGCGCTCGTTTAATTTCAACTTCCTTTTCAATTACAGGATTTTCGAAATTGTATACTCTTCGAGTAAGTTCAGGGATCTTTCCCTCTGTATAATAAAAAGTATCAAACCAGCTAGGTGTTAACTTTATACTACTTCTTTTAACCTCTTTTAACGCATCTTGTAAGATATAATTGTCTACTTCATTAGAGCAGGTTGGGATCCAGCGTAAGGGATCAAAACCAAGTTGTTGATATTCTTCCACTAATCTCCAAAAGTTTTCACTCATCATAAATCACTCGAACAATCACTTAATCCTGTTTTATTATACGATTATATAGAAGTACACTTATTAATAAACGAAACTTCACACGATAATTTAATAAATTTTCAAAAATCAGACTGAGATAATAAAATATACTAGAATTACTTGTCAAATCTTTCTTCGAAAAAAATCACTCATGACGTAGAGGAATTCAGGTTTAGTCAATTTAAAACACAAATAATTATAAGCCTACTACGCTTACAATCATCTGTGATAGGAAAAGAGGCTATGGAATCAAAGCCGACTATTCCTCAGCTGAAGCAAATTGCACTGCAGATGGAAAATAAGTCTGCGCAAGAAGTCTTACGATGGGCGGTGGATACTTACGGATTAAGGATCGGCCTAGCATCAAGTTTCGGTCCCGAAGATGTTGTTCTCATTGATATTATGATGAAGATTAACAAAGAGAAAACTAGAGTTTTCACCCTGGATACGGGGCGGCTAAATCAGGAAACTTATGATTTAATGGATACAATTCGCAAGAAATACGCTATTCAGATTGAAGTATTTTTTCCGGAGCAGAAAGAGGTTGAACAGATGGTTCAAATAAAAGGCATGAACCTAATGTATGAAAGCGTCGAAAATAGAAAACTTTGCTGTGAAATTAGAAAAGTACACCCTCTTAACAGGGCGTTAAGTAAACTCGACGGTTGGATTTCAGGTTTAAGAAGAGAGCAAGCAATTACAAGAACCCACATTCAGAAGGTAGAAATTGATTCTTCCCATGACAACATCGTTAAAGTCAATCCAGTGGCAGATTGGACTAATGAAATGGTCTGGGATTATATTCATAAAAATAACGTTCCTTACAATAAGCTGCACGATATTGGCTATATGAGTATCGGCTGCGAGCCATGTACAAGAGCAGTCCATCCTAATGAGGATCCCAGGTCTGGAAGATGGTGGTGGGAAACTGGTACTCATAAAGAATGTGGACTACATTGGGACGATAGTAAACAATCCAAAAAATAGGGAATATTTTGACTAATGTTAGTAGTATACCTCGCCCACATGGAGGTAAACTAATAAACAGATTCGCTTCTTCCAAGAAGAATATTGACGGAGTGTTTTCAATTGAAGTCAATAACGATCTTAGAAATGACATCGAGAATATTGCGGATGGTATTTTTAGCCCTTTGGAGGGGTTTGTTGGACAAGATGACTTCCAAGACATTGTAAAAACTGGTCACTTAACGAATGGGTTGGCTTGGACTATCCCTATAATATTAGATGTTGATGACCAAACAGCAAGGCAGATGAAGGATGCTGGTGAAGTTATGTTAAGAACTGGTAATGAATATTTTGGGGTTATAGATGTCGAAGAAATTTATTCTTATAATAAAACCTCTGTTGCAAGAGCAATCTACCAAACAAATGATCTAAGGCATCCAGGCGTTTTGAAAGTGATAGGATTGAAAGATCGACTTATCGGAGGCAACATTCAAGTCTTAAAGAGAATCCCTCAGTCACCATTAAGAAAGTTTAGAATGAATCCCTTTGAAACAAGATCAGAAATTCAGAAGAGAGGATGGAAAACTGTGGTTGGTTTTCAAACAAGAAACGTTCCACATGTCGCTCATGAAATGTTGCAAAAGACTGCTATGAATATTTATGATGGATTGTTTGTAAATCCATTGATTGGCAAAAAAAAGTCTGGTGATTTCAAGGATGAAGTGATTGTAAGAACTTATGAGACACTTATAGAAAACTATTATCCCAAGAGTAGGACTATGTTTGGGACCCTTCATACCGAGATGAGGTACGCTGGGCCTAAGGAGGCGATTCATCATGCCATTATGAGAAAGAATTTTGGATGTTCTCACTTTATAATTGGAAGAGATCATGCAGGAGTTAGAGATTATTATGATCCTTTTGCAGCCCATGACATCTTCAGTGATTATCCGGATCTCGAAATTGAACCACTATTCTTTCCTTCGTTTTACTACTGCCATAAATGCTTGAGCTACGCAAATGAAAGAAATTGTCCGCACGGATCAGAATTCAGAGAAGAGTTAAGCGGTACAAAGATGAGAAAAATGGTTAGTTGTGGTGAAATTCCTGCAGAGCACTTGATGAGACCAGAAATCTCGAAGTTGATCAAGTCTTATAAAGAGCCATTTGTAACTGAATAAACCGAATTAAATTCTATATAAGAGCGTGGATAAGGTATTCTACGAGTTTACCTATAACTAAGCGTCAGCAACATCATTCCTCACAGTGTTCCGTCAAGTAGTACAACACGAGCCAAATGAAGGCCTTATCTTCAGAGTCTCGTAGTTAGTATATGCACGCCTCCTAAAAGTTTCATAATAGGTGCCCTCAGCTGCCGTCGAAAAACAAATTCTGGTTGAGGACATTCAATTTCGATGGATAGATCTGGTTTACGGTTGACAAGCAAGATCCCGTATATAGTAAGCTACATTTCAATTTGTTAGCTAATCTACCATATTAATTTCCAAATGTTTAATAATAGTGTCATAAAGTTTAAGTCTATCAACTAGCTACTCGTTATTACAGTTGAAAAGACAAGTAATGAATACGATTTCCTTCAGATTTGGCAGGTACAAAGGTGCGGATGAATTAACTGATAATAATAATAAATTTAGTAAAGCAGCAGAAGGGCGCTCGTGCTGGTCTGTTCTGTCTATAGAAGGACTCGGAATCGAGGCTAAAATTATACACAAAGGAAGAGGCAAATTCAAAATCCTCGAAGACAACTACAATGGAAAATATATCGGCAAAATAGTGGATGCATCTGATGTGATTCGTTGTAAATTATAGGATGTTTGTGGCAAGTGGACCTAGGGCTGAATCACCTCCACTAATCGATCTTTCTAACTTCTGTCCCAATAACATTTCGGAACTGTCACAATGTCGTATGTTCACGCTACAGATGGCTAGCATAGGAAAACGTACTGGCGTAGGTAATTTATTAGGAGTACAAGTTCAGGGATTTCTAGCATGGTGGATATGGCGCAATTATTATTTAGCCCACCTCCCAACATTGCACAAAAAGATAAGAGTATTAGCTGATTGGATAACCGATATATTCTTCAGGAGAGATGTAACTATGCTTAAAACTCTTGCAGAAGAAAAATGAGAGTAATGACATCGCACTGAAAACAATAGAAAAGAAATAAGAGAATCCGCAGCTTTATCCACGAAGCACAAAGCCGGATAGGGCATCTGAAGGCAAGCAGGAATAGAATTTATGTCTTGGTCAACTAAAAGTGTCAGTATTCGTTCATTTGGATGTGGACAAATCAATAGACGCATTCCGACCAAAAAAATTCGATAATGAATCATTGATCATACATGATTTTTTGATTCCCCTCAAACAAATTGGCTGCATTCATTTAACAGATGAGATAATAGATTATTGGCAAAGTCTGGAAAAATATGACGTTCCACTAATAAACGTTTCAAGCATGTGTTTGGCAATAGAAACATCACGCTTTCAAACTCAACAAACTGAGATTCCGATTCCCTATACTGTCCACATTATCAAAATGATCGACTTAATCAAATATTGTGAATCGATGGTTGGTGGAAAGGACCAAATAAACAATCTAAAACAACAATTGAGCTCTCTTGTATCTAACGCGATCCGATATCCAGGGAAGCAAGCTGATTACGCTGTCCAAATTCTGAAAGCGATAGTCTCTAGCAACGATGAATTCCAAATCGGGTATATTTTGCATAGAAAGAACCCGTCGTTGACGTTTAACATTGCACAAGGGCCTGATTTCAAATTATGCAATACAGGCATCAAAGTAGAAGCAAAATCAAAATTGAACCGAGCATACCTTGGAGATTATAACCCTCAACCAATAGGACTAAACAAAGAAATCTGCTTACGACTTCTAGCAAGAGACGCAGTTAAAGCTGGCGCCCTTTCTACGGCCTTCAGTCACCATGGAACCGACATTGCAATAGTGGGTTTAAGCCATAGTGAATTCGGCGATATATTTGCTGCGCATGTATTTGAAAATAATTTACGGAGCGATAATCAAGAAAATTATGAATTTGGTTCAGCGTTCAAAGATGCAGTAAAATTAGTCAATCAAGGAAAAAAAGGAATTATTTTGTTTAGTGAGGTCATAAGATGATATCACCCGTATACAATTGGTGCAATCGCATCTGAAAAAGAAACAGTTGAACAACCGGGGTCAGAGTTAGAGAAAAAAGAGAAAGACACTAAAATAGATTCAAATGCACCTAGTCACTATTACCGAATTGTAGAAGAAGCCAGAAAAATGGATTATAATAAAAAGAACGAAGATGGGAACGATGTAACGAGTTCCTATTATGAAAGACGATAATGCTTAAATCTGGCCGATTATTATTCTGATAATCGTATAGTATGTATCAGCAAGGCAATGACAATCGGTACGAAGAGTACATAGCAGAGCATATTAAGAAGGGAACAACTACTTGTGCTTTAACTTGTAAAGATGGAGTCGTCTTGGCTGCAGATACAAGGGCAAGCGCTGGCTTCTTTATTGCTGATAAACATGTTATGAAAATTCAGAAAATTGATAGACACATTGGTATGACTATGGCAGGCGGAGTGGCAGATGCCCAAAATCTAGTTGATATCATGCGATATAATGCAAACATCTACCGTCTTACAAATAAAGATCCTATACCAATCAAGTCTGGCGCTAGATTGTGCTCCAATGTGTTATTCAATCAGCGATACTTTCCATTCTTCGTCCAGATTATCCTTGCCGGAGTCGATAAGACGAAGGAGGAAGGACAAATATACAATATTGACCTGTTCGGTTCAATGACAAGTGAGAAGTTCATATCTACTGGTAGTGGTTCACCGGTGGCATATGGTTACCTTGAAACAGAATTCAAAGAGAATCTAACTGTAAACGATGCTTACAAATTAGCAATACAAGCAATTGCAGCAGCCATCAGAAGAAACTCAGGTACTGGTGATGGCATCAATGTAGTCATTATAGATAAAGATGGCTACCGCGAGCTGCCGAAGGAAATGAAAAAAGCTGTCAGTGTAGTTTACTAAGAAAACTTTTTACTAGACATAATAGAGCAGACTTACCATCCTGGTACTAAATACTATCGGTTTTTCTATAACCGAATTTCTGCTAGGCTGTTTAGGTTGAATTATTACAATGAATTTGAACAAGTAAAGTATATTCCAGCCTTCCAGGAGTATAATGTTGCTGTGCCTCTCATATGACCCGTTAAATTAACAGAACACGTCAGTACAATCTATAAATAACATAGGAGAATTTGAGTATTTGAAATGTCTTCTACTACCAGTCCGTCTTATAGATGTGAAGTATGTGGTACATCATTTACTTCATTACAAGAACTTGATCAGCATAAGCGACAAGAGCATCAGAAATAATTCGACAGAGTGATATCATCTCTCAAGTAATAGTTATTACCAAACTTATCGGTGGTCCCGGGCTTGTATTGGGAAGCCGTTTGCATTGACTGAGGGTACACTAACGACCGCTATTATCGTTAGGAGATGGAAGATGAAACTAGAATCAGGTCATCCAATTGCACTCCAACCCCTTGTCACATTGCGCCCCAAATATGGTATGCGCGTGAGGCTAATACGAAGAAATGTGTAGATTTGCAGATCGTTTAGCATCAGAAGATAACTATTTCTGATGCTAAAAATGCAATCCATCCTCACTCATCTTCCACTCCCAGGAAGTCCAAGGACTTTTGTTGGTGAACGATAATCGCCCTGAACCACTATTCCCTCATTGGTAGATATTTTTACAGTAGTTATATTAGTATCTGGTTTGGGAGAAAAAAAGTATGTTTGACCTGGATCTAGAAAGCTTAGATGTTGAGTATCATTCTTTCCTAGGACAACTGTGATCCCTGTAAGCTGATTCAATCCAACATTATTAACCCTTACACGGTATTGAATACCTGCCATATCAGTAGTGTCTTTAGTAGGATCGAGTTCGAGAGCATATTTGGGCTTGTTTATTTGGGTAGAGTAATAGTAGAGAGATATCAAACCGGCAGCTGCTAGTATTATTACGTAGTATACAGTTCTTTTCATACTTAGTCCTAGCTTATCTCTGATAAAAATTTGGCCTTTCGTCATGAAATATGGAGGGTAGCTCAGGTTGATGACTTCGTTTCTTTAGGTGCAGCTTTGGGTTCTTGCTGAATTTTGTTATTATCATTTGCTTTTTGTTGAGCTTCTGTACTTTTGAGGTTACTACTACTTGGCTTTTGAGTATTATCAAAACTACTTTCTATTTCAGACCTTTTTATCATTGCTACATCTGGTTTGGATATCAGATCAGAGGTCCAATCTCCCATAACTTCTAATTTCTTCTTTATTGTTGGAAGGTTGCCTAAATAGTAAGTACGCCAAAGCCACCATGCTGCAAATCCATGTAATTTGAATCCGAGGATCGTTGCAACACCTGTTCTTTTTCCAATTTCTGCCATCATTCCTTTTGTTTTATAATCAAATTTAGTCTTCCTATTCTCTCTTTCACCTTTAATAGAAGAAATTATATTTTTTGCAGCTACTTTTCCCTGTCTTATTGCATGTTGTGCTGTCGGAGGATAGGGCTTTCCTGTATGTGGATCCGTTATACACGCACAATCACCAAGAACATACACTCCATTCTAGCCCAGCACTTCTAAATAGTTGTTAGCTATTATTCTATGTCCTTTGTCATGTTCACAAGGAAGATCTGCAATTAGCTTATTTGGAGTTACACCTGCAGTCCAAATAAGGGTATAACATGGTATTATTGCATTATTGTCATTATCTAGCTTTACATTATTTGCAGTTGCGTCAATAACATGACTATTCATTATAAATTCTACACTCCTAGCTTTTAGTTTTTCCAATGCAAATTTACCTAATGGTTCATCTATTTGTTCGAGAAGCTTTTCAGTAGTATGGACAAGTATTACCCTTACTTCTGTCACATAGATATTCTTGTAATAACCTATTATGGATTCTCGTATAAAGTCATTTAATGCTCCTACCGTTTCAACACCATTGAATCCCCCACCAACTACCACAAAAGTTAAAAGACTCTTTCGTAATTCTTTATTATCTTCTTCTAGACTTGCTTGTTCAAGTATGTTTATGATGTGGTTTCTCAAAATTATGGCATCACCAATACTCTTCATAGTAAAGGAGTGTTTCTGAATATCAGACATATTAAAGAAATTATTTTCACTTCCTAATGCGATAACAAGGTAATCATATTTCAGTGTTTGTTCGCGCCAATCGTTTGGTTGAGATTGTCTGCCAATTGAATGAGTCAAAGTAACCTGTCTATTATCAAGATCTATTGATTCTACATTGGCTTCATAGAACTTGGCTTTTACAAAATGATCTAATCGGTGTTACTATATGTCTTGTTTCAATCATGCCAGATGCTACTTCAGGTAGCATTGGAGTAAAGAGAAGAAAGTTATCTTTACTTACCAAGGTAATTTCAATATTCTTATTACTGTGAAATTTCTTCTGAAGCTTCTTTAAAACTTCGATTCCAGCAAAGCCACTACCCAGAATTACTATGCGCTTAGTGCTGCGAAGAGAATCTTCCTCAAATTTAAGTTGCGACATGTATTCTATACCTGCACATAAACCCTAAAAATGGTTTCGGGTTAAATTCAAGAATCAGCTAAGCTACCACATGATATTATCATTTAGCTCGGGAAGCAATCTAGTAAGCCATGCCAGATCCATCTAGGAACCTTAGAACAATCAACAAATAATAGACGATATGAACTACTCTTCCTAAATCAATATTAGAAATATCTTGTAGGGTATTAGACAACGACAGTCAATCCAAAAGGTTCTATAACCGAATTGCATGTTTCCGCAAGTAATTCCATATATCTTCTTACATCATAAGAAGTAGTAGTATTTTCATTTATCAGCTCGATAGGAATAGCCCTCTTATTTTTAGACTGCGTTTCATAATAATCGGTTATAACATACTCTAAAATCTCTCCTGCTTTCAGAGATTTACCTTCAACATCCAGAAGATGTATTGAATTGCTTTCAACTGTGTTCCTTTTTTGATATTCTTTTGAATTCTTCGAAATTCTTTTAGTGAATACCAATTCTTCAAAAGGGATTTTGCTTTGCTTTAGAAGCTGTACATATTTTTGAAAAGTTCCATTCACCTTTGGCATCAATGCTTTAACCTCTCCGATATTCTTACCTTTACCTTTAGACATTACTTCTAGAATTTCCTGCTGAAATTTGGATAATAACATAGGCGTATCATGTCTTCTAGCTTCTATTCCTCTTATTTTTAAACAGCCATCTTCAAATACTCCAAAGTAACGGTTTGCTACAGGTAGAGCATTGTTTACCTTAGAATGTACAAATGCAATCCATTTGTACTTCCCTTCAAATGGTATTGTAAAGCCTGTCTTCTGTTCTATTGATCTTTGCAATCTTGCATAGTTCTCCTCATCTTGCATCATATTTGTTATTTTTGTATTCCTTTTCCTCTTAACCCATATTGAATCTACAATGCCATGCAGAACTCTAAATCCATGTCTTTCAGCTATCTTTACTGTTTGTAAAAGAATTTGTCGATCAAAGGCACATACGGCAATATGAGCATCAATCCTACCAAATTTTGCGTTATTAAATCCTAGATATCCAAAAGAAGTTACAAGAATCCACTTTAGCGAGTTCTGTCTTGCGTCATAAATCTCCTTTGATTGAGAATCAATAGCAGAAGTAGAATTTTTTAATAATTCCTTGTACTTTGCTCGCTTTTCCAATACTATTCTTAAAGATGTCGGTACTATACCAGTTCTTTTCTCGCATATATTGTAGTGTAATTCAGGTACTCTTAGCTTAGAGTCTGGACAACAACTACATCGGATAGTTTCTGCAGACAGATTCTTTTTTAACATAATATTTGGATAAAGCGAAACAAAGTCAAATTCAGCAACCTGTTCATGTACTCCTATTTCAGGTTCAAAGATAAATCCACCTCTATCTGCGACAAGAAGATCCTCAAAGGTCTTCAGATGTTCGGCTAACGTTGGCTTCCAAGGTATTAAAATCTCTTTTTGTGTGGCATAATAAAACTGCAAACTACTCAAACACTTTCCTATCGAAGCTCTAGCTGCTGTATGAAGTGGCATCCTGCAAATTCTTGCAATTTCGTATAAACCTTGTAATCCAGAATCGTTCAAAATAAATGAGTTGTTGGTATCAAAATGTATTCTACCAAATAACCTGACAGTAGTTGGTTTAAAGTATATTCTTCCATATGAAAAATAAGATGTACCTCCTTTGTAATTTCTCTTCAATGACATTGTTGGTTCTCTTCCCAGAATTAATGCTGTACCATTTTGTTCAGCTCTATGAATAAGATAAGGAAATGTAAAAGAATCGCCATCATCTGTGAATATAAAATCTGGATCAATCTTCTTTGTTATCTCCGTTACAAATTCATCGATCATGTCGGCTTCTGATTCACTCTGAATTTCAACAATAGTGGCTTGGGAGTCTTGTTCTTCTTGTTTAATTAAAATCGATTCGATTTTATCAGTGTGTTTAGATATCTTTCCTTCTTTCTTTAGATTTAATTTCAGATGAACGGTTTTAAAATCTGGCACTTTGTAGTCCGTTGACCAGACATTATCTTTGATGTTCCAACTTGAACAATAACAACAGTTATTATTATTGAGTTTATAAAATGCAAGCGGAAAAATATCGTGTTCATAGAAGTAAGATTGCGCTGGCGGTAAATCAACATTGTATAGTCTAAACTTTCCAATCCCATCACCATCAAGTCTTCTTTCAATATCTCTTGCTAACTTTAATGCTTTTGTAGAGTCTGACAATGTTAATTTCAGAACCTCAGACTTAGTATCATCTGTAATTCTTTCATATCGAGATACGAATTCGTGGTCTTTAATTAACCAACCATTATTATTATTATTTTCAGTCTGTTTTGCAACTATTACTGATAAGATTGACTTCAGATCTGACTTGTTATCCGCTGCAACATAAATTGAATTACTCCAACTGTCTTCTAATCTGTTAGTATTACCATTCTTTTGCTTTACCCAAAAAACCATTTTATCACGTAGTGGATACGCATCAAACAACCACCCCTCAACCAATTGGTTATATACATCCTTCCCGTCGTCCACGACAATTTGATAATAGATACATTTCAGGCAAGTACGGTAAAGTACGGTATCTAATAAAGCATACTAAAGATATAATTATACTGTCCAATTGAAGCATTGCTGCGAGACTGTGTTCGTAAGACCGAGCGTCTTGCCAGATAAGTAACACAAGAACTTTTAGATGCCAAGATAAACACTGAATTAGCGTTTAGGTGAATTTCCGCATCGTGCATATATCTGTCGTAATTCACTAAAATGATGAGACAAACTAAGACGAAAGATCGAACAAATTCAAACCTTCCAAGCATTAGAGCTAGCCTTAACGTAGAAGCATTGAAGTATTACTACCTTTGGTCCAACTCGTCTTGTAATAATAGTAATAACCTTGATAAGA
>CAKOFP010000324.1 GCA_933226995.1 Candidatus Nitrosopolaris rasttigaisensis
AACATGAAGGCACAAAACTTTTCAGCTTTATATGAAAAACTTATTTCGGAATCGCAGTGACTGAAAAATTGGAGACTTACAAGATTAAGAACAATTCACTTGCGGCTGATTCTGATCCCTTATGTGGAAGGGCCAGAATATACAGTATCAACTGCGGCTTTATGTTTATCGGACCATTAGCAGTTATGCTCAAGTTTCAGAGCAGATCGAAGATAGCAGCTCACGCTCAACTCGATGACAATCACTTGTCTTCCTGTAAATGATTTTATTACGCATAATACTACTCTTCTCGCAGGTACTAGTGTTATACTTGTGTGTTGGGTACAAATAAGAATAAGAAAAAACTCCAATGGAAAGTTGATTATGAGAATAGCCTTTACAAGATTTATGATTGGGACAAAAAATTAGCAGGTTACTTCTTCCCAAGATATGGATCCGTTGAATCAGGGGAAACAGGCGAGGTTAATGATGATAGTGATATTGGTCATGACGAACATATAGAAGAACTAAATAAATCAAGAGCTAAGGTATCGGGAGGAAATCTCTTGGTTCCTATGTTGAAGCTCAATCTACTAGATGTACAGGAGGGAATAGGTTTGGATTATACTATTGAATCACTCGAGACAAACTTGGAAAGAGCGAAGTTATGGAAGCGATGGATTGCTGAAAAACATCGAGAATTGAACATAGTTGGTACTGGCATATATACTGCAAGAGAAGACAGAAACATGCTATCAATAGTTCTCAGCATAGCTTCAGATTTTATACTAGGCGAGGTAGAGGTTGTAACAAATTTGGCCCCATTACTTGACAATCTTCATGAGTCCGGCCTCTTATAACTCCTGATCAAAAGAGTCATCAGTACTACATTTTTTAAGATTTAAAAAGTCGAATGGCAGAGGGAATAGTAATGACGACAATAATACGTTATTGATGAAGGATGAAGAGTTCAAATAGCGTGAGTGATTATCATCTAGATATATTGCCAAAAAAGGAGATGTTACTGCGCAGGAATGAGAAGACTACCAAGAAGGAATGTCCATTATGCGGATGTTCGCTTCCGACAACTAGCGAATTAAATCTTTGTCCAGAATGTTTAAAGAGCGCCGATTGCTGTGTTGGACTAGAAAAAATTCGAGAATAACTTTGTAGGGGTATTGTACGGAAAAATAATCTATTTCCATTTGTATTCAAAAAACCTGAAATAGACGTGAGCAGTCCCGTCTCTTTCGAACAGCGACAACAGCAGCGACTGATTGTGATAAGATTTCTGCAACGACGGTTACCAGTATTACTTCTGTTAGAGTAACCCATAAGTTCCTCATAAACACGTAATTTGACATATGCTATGAAAAAAAGGCAGATATTTATGAAATTCTTCGTTCCTCTACGACTCTGGAATTCATGTGTCAGATGCGAGAGAAGAAGGTATAATATTGCTGTAGTACTGAATATAGATCTGAGCGCCTGATGAAAAAGGATAGTTCGTTTCATTCACTCTCTAAGCTTCTATCATCGTCGGGCGCTCATGATCTCCATTAGTTAACAAGGTGCTTTTAGCAATGTGAACTTATTTGAGTTGACCATTTGCGATTTTTTCTTTTGAGCTCAGACCACTGAAGCCATCGGCTTAGGCCAATCGACAATCCAGTTAATCATTATCCTTTGGCATTTGACTCTACCGCACAGTTCTTAAACAATGCCAGACTTACGTTGTTCGTAGGTCAAGACATCAGAGACCTGTGACCTACGTAGTTGATTTGGGGATAACATTGGCCATAGAAATAGCAATAAGGTTTGTTCACCAGCAGGATGCTCGCGGTACTGGCATTCACGACGCTAACGGTGGAGATCTTAGCGACGCTAATGGTATTGGCAGTAGCGATACCGTTCCAAAATCTATAATATCTTGTAGCTAAACGCAAGATCGTATGTGACTGGAGATAATAACAACTACTTCGTTATCAATTTTTGGAAACCTCGTTATCAAATGTAGAGACTCTCTTGGAATATTCAATTTGATAATACATGGTAAGCAAATATCTTCGCGGATAACTTCGGATTGATTATCATGTATCTTTTATTATTATTCTACCATTTTCAAGGTGTCTGTAAGCGTGATAATGCCTACTACTGCACCCTTTTCACTAACAAGAACACACTTTGAAAATCTGACCAAAGGAACCAGTGCCTTGGCAGGAGTTGATAAATCAACTAGAGGAGGCGGTGGTTCCATAATCATGGAGATAGTCATATTGCGTCCGCCCTCTTTTTCGGCCTTCTCCACCATGTTTTTTGCCAAGCCGTCTTCACTCACAATACCGACGACACGGGAACCGTCGAACACTGGAATTTGACTGATAGAGTTACTTCTCATTCTATCAATAGCTATCCGAAGGGTGTCGTTTTTTTGTACTAAAATTAGCCTACGACTGCAAATATCGCCAGCTTTCATCGAAGACTGGCCTTCGAGGGAGCTTAAGAGCTCAAAGATTTTCCGGGCAGTCTCATAGCTTGGTTTGCAGCGACCGGACTCTATTTGGTTGATCATGGATGTGCTTATTCCAGTTAGTCCAGCCAGCTTGCGCTGAGTCAAACCGAGTCTAACTCTGGCCTGTTTAACATATTCAAGTCTCGGAAGCATCTCCATTATTTTTTGATTTCTTACACTTCGCGTTTAATAATAACTTTGGCTTGAAAGTAAGCTAACGCCAGCGACATGCATGGGAGAACGAGGCAACTAGAGAATATTATGACTCAGGCATTACCATCAACACAACATTATTTTTTGTCTTTCCTGTTTTGTTGTTGATATCCTTATATTATGTGCACACGAGAAGTCTCTATTAGCAACGATGAATACCGGCGGCAGCGGCAGCACGCAACCGAATTGGGATTCGGTAAAGAGATACAAGTTAACCAAAATGTTGAATGAACTTGGAAGCATTTCGGGTCATGGAACCGAACTTGTAACTGTGTATGTCCCTCCCAGGCGACCGATTTTCGATGTCATTGCACAATTGCGTAATGAATCAGGTACTGCTTCAAACATTAAATCGGATTTGACGAGAACCCACGTACAAGACGCTTTGAGTAGAACAATAGAGCACCTAAAACTTTTCAAGGAGACGCCGGAGAATGGGCTCGTCATATTTTGCGGAGCTATTCCAAGCGGGAAGGGTTTCGGCACAGAAAAAATTGAACTTTATCCTGTTCTACCACCGAAGCCAGTTCAGATTCAGCTTTATCGCTGTGACGATCATTTTTGGATAGACCATTTGAGGGATATGATGAAGGATGATAAAGTAATAGGGATTCTTGCTATTGACACACAAGAAGCTGGCCTTGGAATATTGACCGGTGATAGATGGGTAGTTGTAGACACAATGACTTCTGGCGTCGCTGGCAAACATAGGCAAGGAGGTCAGTCTGCAAGAAGATTTGAAAGACTTCGCGATAATGAACTAAATGAATACTATCACAGAGTAGGAGACCATGCTCAAAAGGTTTTCATTGATCAGTTTAATGTTAGAGGGCTTATAATAGGGGGACCAGGTCCAACAAAGGAGAATTTTCTTAAAGAAGAATATCTGGATTACAGACTGCAGAACAACGTTATTACGACTCTAGACACTTCTTATTCCGGTGACGAGGGCATTCGCGAAATCATAGACAAGGTTAATGATCAAGGGGTTATGACAGAATATCGGTTGATGGAGGAAAAAAAGATAGTCAAGAAATTCATGGGCGAAGTTCATTCCGGAAGAGGTCTTGGTATCTATGGTATCTTGGATGTTATAAAATCTCTCCAGAACGGAATTGTCGATATGGTTATTGTGACTGACGATATTACTTTTCTAAAGTTGGATGTAAAATGCAAAAGATGTGGCACTATTCAAGAAAAATTTATTGAGAGAAGCAACCTGATGTCTGCCAAACAAGAGCTTTTATCAAAACCATGCCCTTCATGCTCAGCAGTTGATTATGAAAGCAGCGAGAAAGATATTGTAGATTATCTAGAAGAATTAGCGACAATGACAGCAAGTCGGCTGGAAATAATCTCTGGAAAATCAGAAGAAGGCGCTCAGATAGCTAGCCTTGGGCGAATAGGAGCAATTCTCCGCTTCAGGCCCAGTAGCAGTAATACTATCGCTCGGATATCTTGATATCTTTTTTTAAGAATTTTTGCGTAGTCTCTCGAAATGGCAGTAACTGGTAGACAGGAAAGACAGATTCGGAAGGTGATGATATTGGAGGATGAACAGGATATCCTCCACCTCTACAAGGATTATCTGAGTGCAAAAGGGCATTCTGTGATTGTGACCTCAACTACGGCTAATGAAGCTATGGACGATTATGAGAAATATAGGCCAGACCTCGTCATAATCGATTATAAACTTCCTGGAAAAAAGAATGGGTTGGAGGCCGCAAAAGAAATTCTGATGAGTTACCCATCGGGCAAAATCTTGATGCTAACAGCGTTTCATGGCGTAAAGGACGAATTGAAAAAGGACTCCTTCTTCGCCGACAAAATGATACAAATTCTGATAAAACCTGTGAAACTTGCGCGACTTGCAGATATTATTATTCGTAATTAAGCATCATTGTGCTTTCTTTACTCGGGTGACACGGATCTAATTTTAATCCCGGTCCTGGTAGTATACATCATAACAGATGTTTATCGTGAAGAAGCTAAGCAAGAACGGCGTCTGGAATGCCATTAGTCTTATAGATCAAAACGGATCGTTCAGAGGCGAAGCAAAGTTCGATTCTAAGAAAGAGGCGTTAGACTACCTTCTTGAATACAAGCGAAGAATGAAACACCAACAACAGGACCTCAAAGTTTTTTCGGAACCTTCAAAATAGTGTTCTCGTCATGTTAATATGTGGAATATCTATATCTACGCTGCTATTGTTTTCGTTACCAAAATGGATCTCCTGTCGACGGAGGGATTATATCATTAAGTAGGCCATAATTATGCGATAACCTTTTACGGCATAAGGTCGTATAATTCAGTATGTATACGAATTTCTGTTACCTGTGTAACACCGAAAAGCTAACGAGGCCATGTTCGAATTGTGGCAAGCCTACATGCAAAGACTGTATGAAGAGCTTTCCCTTCTCCACTAGCATCTGTTTGGAGTGTGCATCCGGCGTCAAAACGAGGCTGGCTGGTATTAGAGGCGACGAAGAGATTTTCTAATCTTTATTTTTCTGTTATTATCATCATTTGGTTGTCTTTAGACGGCGCCATTCTTTCTTGATTATCAGACATACTACAACACGGCAACACCTCTCCTTGTTGATCACTCGGATGGCGTTAGGTTATCATGTTCAAAATATCTATAGTCATGTTCAAAATATCTATGTCTCTAATTCAATTATTTCAGTACCGGTTTTTACCAAAATAACATGAAGATTATACTATTGACAACAGATGAGCAAACTGTTCTGGATCACATCTGTTGATGAGTATCAGATACAACAACTTGGTAAAAAAATTCGACCCTGTCGACACCAAAACCTCTGATTCGTTTGATTCTACCTTCTTTCGTCAGGCGTGTGATGGCGTATCGGACTTCATATCTACTTCCAATTTCTCGCTCAAGTTGCTTGCCCGTAACTTTGCCGCTATTGTTTCGGACAATATAGTAAACTAATTCTGTGCAGTCGTATTTGGAATTTTTACCGAGCTGAATCGAAGTCATCTAATTTACCAGTAGATTTAGCCTTAAAAGTAATCTAGGCTAACTTTTTTTACTTCTTGTGAAGAAGCGTGTACAGGCGGACACAAATAGCTCTCAATATCAAAACAAGTCTACTGTATTTCTAGAGATGTCAGCAGATAGCAGAATAATATTGGTTAAATTAATTCTTTATTAACTAAAGTGGGATTCAGAAATCGTTTAATCCCCTCAGCAATCTTGAAGAGTTCTTCGTGTGAAGCCACACGTCTCATCGGCCATCTGCCGTTAGGGCTGTCATCATTGAACCTCGGGATAATATGAACATGTACATGTGGGACAATTTGATTTGCCGCTTTGCCATTATTTTGACCCACATTGAAGCCATCTGCTTTTACAGTTGGTACAATCGCCCCTGCTATAAAAGGCACAAGTGAATATAACCTTCCGACTTCGTTCTCTGGCATTAAGAGCAAATTATCGTAGTGGTTTTTTGGAATAATCAGAGTGTGTCCTCTACTTATTGGATACTTGTCCATCAATACCAAAAAATTGTCATCTTCGTAGACATCAACAAAAGGCAATCTCTTTTTAACTATGTCGCAGAAGATACACGAACTCTCGCCCAATTCAGTCTCTAGCCATACTAAACTTTTAATATATTTATAGTTTAGACACAAAATCCAAACACTCTTTTCAAGCCTCATTTTTTTGCTTGACTATCTGTTCACTACACTCGAAAATACAATCTGAGCCTTAAATAATAGTCTGCGATCCTTACCCCAAATGATAAGAACTTGGCTGCGGGCTATAAGAGTGAGATATCTATTAGCATCCGTGATCGCAGTCAGCAATGGTATAGCACTTGCTTTCTGGAAAAATAAACAGATTGACTTATCGGACGCGATTCTAACATTTGTTGGAGTTATCTGTCTTCACGCAAGTATAGACTTGTTGAATGACTATTGGGATTACAAGCGAGGTATAGACACAGCAACGCGTAGGACAAAGTTTAGTGGCGGAACAGGAGTACTACCGGAAAATCTTTTAAAACCGGGTAACGTTTATTCCGTTGGCCTCATTTTTCTCCTAATCGGGACTCTAATAGGGATGTACTTTGTGATGATAAGAGGCATTGTGATTGCTTTACTCCTTGGATTCGCTATATTAGCGGTGTATTTTTATTCAACGAGTATCGTGAACCTCGGCTTAGGGGAGGCTTTTGTTGCAATCAAAGGCACTCTTATTGTAGTCGGATCTTACTATGTCCAAACGTGGTCGATCGGAGTAGGTGTGGTCTTTGTCGGTATCATAATGGGCATCTTATCAGCATCTGTCCTATTTGTAAATTCCTTTCCCGACTATCAAGCTGACCGTTCACGAGGAAGACGAACTTTAGTCATTTTGTTGGGAAGGCAGAGAGCAGTAAAAATTTTCCCATGGATAATTCTCTGTACCTATGTTCTAATCATTGCGGGAATATTTCTGGGTTACTTAAAAATATATTCTCTTGCATCCCTTCTGTCAGTGCCATTTGCTGTAAGGGCAATTAAACGGATCAGCAAATCTTACCAAGATGTTGAGAAATTAGTACCGGTCATGGGTGCAACGGTGGCTTACTCTCGAGTCACGGGTGTAGTTTTGGCAGCAAGTTTGTTTATCTAAAACATGCACAAAGTTATAGTCAACAGCAGTGAATCTAGGCCCACTGGTGATGATTTCTTTACCTGTTCTTCACTATTCCCCAAGCTATCACGACTCCTATAATACAGAAGGCACCGACAAGCCACCATAATTGTACATGTCTGACTATATCGGCAAGAGATCCAGCTAACACGTTTAACAGATCACTACGAAGACTAAATTACTGTAGGTCAAAACATTTTGACTGAATATTCTGAACAAAAGGTTTAGAGCATAATTGACAGGATGATATTTTCCTCTTATCCTACCGGATTGGTATTCTATAAAAATTAAAATAAATTGCATTCGTATTTCGAAGGTTTAATCTAATGCTGCTTTTCCAAGTCAATTGTGAACTCAGAAGGATTAAGCGCATTCCCACATATCCCACATCGACCATTAGTAGGTCGCAAAACATCCTTTATTGATTTCAAACTTATTATTTTGTTGATAACGGATCCGCATTTTCCACAAACAATCTCTATCGATGGATAAGACAAGATAAATAATATCGTATATATTATTCGAAAGAATATCAAATTTTACGTCAAAATGGATTGACTAAATCAGTAATAATAATTTTTAAAGGATAAGTATAGTGAAATTCTTTTGTTTCTGTTGTACAAAATCTTTTATGGCTAAGGAAAAATCTGTCCGCTGATATACAAAATTCATGATAATAAATAATATATCTGAGACCAAAAACACATATGGATGTGCATAGTCAAAAGAATAAATAAATACACTAGTAAACTCTCATAACTGAGATGCCTGTCGATCCAGTTTGCGGAATAGAAATGGATGAAAAACTTGCGACAACCTATAAACACCGGGGTAGGGACTACTATTTCTGCTCTGAAGGTTGCAAAAGGATCTTTAGTAGAAAGCCGGGCAAATATACTTGAGCAGCGGAAAATGTTGTCTCCTTTTCCTATGAATCAAACTATCTTCAATGTGTTATGACCGTTGTTGTGATCAGTCCTGAGATCAAGACATACCAAGTTTTTGCATCGTGTGTCTCCATCTTTGGTTATACGTTTCCTAGCCTTAAAAAATAACTGACACATGATTATTTCCATCTGGCCTCTACTCTTTCCGCGAAGTCAGAGTCTTGTTGTCAGCCAATAGAGAATGTACATATCTCGTAGCGAGGTATTTTTCGGAACGTGGAATGCGTTACTAAAAATTTATAACCAACGGATACTTTGTATTCGACATTACAATTAATTGACCATAAGGAATGAAGCAATTAATTTTTATTGCACGCTTAAGGGAATGATTGGAATTCAAAATCGGCTGTCAATTGATAACGCCTTTGAAGGCGAGAATGGAACACTCGGCTTAACAGATTCTCCCGCAGTATTGTACGGTACTACTGAAAATGGCAATAGCAAAAATCCTGCTTACGAATTTACGCCTCAACGTAATAAGATTGCCCTTGTTTGTGATGGATCCCGAGTACAGGATGCATTGGTCCCGTAAACATAAAGTGCCTGTCATACAAAGCAGGCTAGATCTCATTTGAGGGTTAATGAAAAACGTTGAAAAGAATATTGATCGTGGAAGATGAATCCGATATTATTTTTACATTGAAAATAATTTTAGAGCAAAATGGGTTCGTAGTTAGTTCCTTCACCGATCCCCTGTTGGCATTATCGAGTTTTAAACCTCATTTGCATGACATTTTGCTTGTTGATATTAAATTGCCGATTATGAGCGGATTAGAGCTGTATAGGGAGATAAGAAAGATCGATGAAAAGGTTAAGATTTGTTTTCTAACGGCCAGCGAAATAAATTATGAAGAGCTTAGAAAGGCAGTCTTTCCTTCAGTGGAGGATGCCAAATGCTTTATTAGAAAACCAATTGAGAATGAAGCTTTGCTAATGCAATTAAATAAAATGCTAGAATAATATGTACATAGACTGCTGCTTCTGGACCTTGAACCCGAACTGCTTCTCACAGAGTCTGATAACTAAGTAGTTGAACAAGCCTCATAAATATAATCCAAACATCCCATGGATAACGAAAACCGGCCAAACTAGGAATAACCCCATTTTTATAACTGATAAGTAAATAGGAAGACTTAATGAAAGCTGTATTCGTAAGAGGCAAGAACAGGGTGGCAGTTGACGATATCTCAGTTCCAAATCTTGGCGATCGAGATGTTCTTGTAAAAATGAGAGCCTGTGGACTATGCGGCTCTGATTTGGAGAAAGTCTACGGTAATTATGGCATGTCGTCTAGCAGATTGGGCCATGAACCTACTGGGGATATAATAAATGTGGGAAAATCAGTCAAAGGCTTCAGCATAGGGGACCGGGTGTTTGTACATCATCATGTCAGCTGCCATGCGTGTCATTATTGTTGGCACGGTGATTTCACAATGTGTAACATGTATCAAAAGAGTAATATCGAACCATGCGGGCTATCAGAACAGATCCTAGTACCTGAAGCGAATGTTAGCAGAGGCGGACTTGTGAAATTGCCAGAAAATGTGACGTTTGATGAAGCTTCTCTCATAGAACCGTTAGCATGTTGCATAAGAGGTCTGGCCAAATGTAGACTCCAAAAAGGAGACGATATTGCAATATTAGGGGCCGGACCAGCCGGGCTAATGCATGCGATCCTTGCAAAATTGACCGGTGCAGGAAAAATTGTGGCATTCGATCTCAACCAGTTCAGATTGAATTTTGCCAAGGAGCATTTTGACATCGATACCTATAACATTGCCAGGGAAAAGGATATCATTAAAAAAATGCAGGATATTACGGACTTTAGAGGTGCTGATACTACAATTGTGGCCACAGGAAATTCAAGAGCGATTCTTCAATCATTTGATTTGACACGAAAGGGAGGTAACGTCCTTATCTTCGGGGTTCCAACCGAAGGGACTGGGGTTTTATTCAATATAAGTAAGGTATATTCGAGTGAGCAATCGATTATTCCAAGTTACGCATCATCAGAAATCGAAATAAACCAAGCAATCCGACTTATCTCTTCAAAGAGGATTGAGATACGTTCGTTGATAACTCATCGTTTTGATATTGCAAACGCAGGCGAGGGAATAGAGTGCGCTCATCGAGCAGACGATGCAATGAAAGTAATTATAACAGCGAAGTAGATCTGTGGAAACAATAAATAATTACAACGGCGAATTTAGTGCAGCAATAAGTAATATGGATTGGGGAATGAAAAACAGAATGTCAAAAATCATTCGTCCGGAAGATGGACGAACCGTTATGCTTGCAGTTGATCACGGGTACTTCTTGGGACCGACAGAAAGACTAGAAAATCCTACTAGAACGATAAAGCCACTTTTACCCTATGCAGACTCGTTGATGCTGACCAGGGGCGTTCTGCGAACATCAGTAAATCCAAGTACGGATGTTCCAATTGTATTGCGGGTTTCAGGAGGTAGTAGTATCGTTGGGGAAGATCTTTCAAAGGAAAGTATCATCACATCAGTTGAAGATGCCATGAAACTTAATGCCTCTTGCCTCGCTCTTTCGATCTTTGTTGGCAGCAAGTATGAGCATCAAACATTGACCAATTTAGCAAAACTTGTTGATGAAGGTGAAAGATTCGGAATCCCTATTCTTGCTGTTACTGCCGTTGGTAAAGAAATGGCCAGAGATCACAGATATCTGGCACTTGCGTGCAGAATCGCTGCCGAGTTGGGAGCACATCTAATAAAGACATACTATTGCGAAAGCTTTCAAAAGGTCGTCGAGGGTTGCCCTGTACCTGTCATTATTGCAGGAGGCAAGAAATTGCCCAACGAACTTGACGCCTTACGATTAGCGTATGATGCAGTAGACAACGGTGCAATAGGAGTGGATATGGGTAGAAATATTTGGCAATCGGACTATCCTGTGGCTATGATTAGAGCAGTCAGGGCGATTGTACACGAAAATTCAAACGTAAAGGAAGCTAATGATATTTTCTTAAAAGAAAAAGAATTTGAACAGCAGAGGGTAATCAAGCACGCATAGCAAAGCGCGCTCGCTTTTTTGCCAGTTTCTCTCATCTGTCAGTACCTGCGGTGTGGCGTGTGTTTTCGGCTATTCAAATATTATGAGTGTCGTCTAGACGCAGGAGACAACTACAAGTGATGGGAGTGGCCAATTTTTTGAGAAACCAGAGTACAGGGACCAAAAAATGCTTGATCGCGTCTGGAGTACACCGAATGTGCACTTTAGTCTGGACACAATCTTTATAAATTGTGTTGCAGCAAGCA
>CAKOFP010000325.1 GCA_933226995.1 Candidatus Nitrosopolaris rasttigaisensis
ACGCGAAACCAATGTTTCCCACACTACTGCCTATAGAAAGATGAGATGGCTCGTTGAAGAGAAGTTGCTTATAGCTGATAAAATTGAAATAACGGAGGACGGGAAGAAATCTAGTTTGTTTCGTACATTACTAAAGTCATTTAATGTTAGATATGAATACAATAATGTAGTTATCGAGGCTGAACAGAATGTAGACACCGTAAGAAAAATTACAGAAAAGTTCTTTTCATTAGATGAGTGAGATGACCTAAATACATAATAGTCAAAAAATGAAAATAAGAAGTGTCTAAGCCGCCAACATCATACTAAAAAAGACCATAGAAAAACATGTATTCCTGAGAAAGAGAAACGTAGGACTTCATACTGCAACCGTGTTTTTTATGCTCATAATCCTTTGTTTAGCTATGCCAAAATAAATGATTCCAAAGAATACTAATTCTGTAACAGAAAGCGATTCAAAGACTCTGTCTGCTAATAAAATTTAGTCAAAAAATCTAACCACTGATAGCCGGCAGGCATAAATATAAAAATAGAAGGTATTGCAAGCGATTTTCAAATATTGTCCATATCATATATATGCAATTATTAGAAATGAGACAAGTGTTAAATTTATTGCTAAATCACAATAAAAAACCAATTATATTACTTCTGTCGAGTGTATTTCAGATTTGAAAGTATCAATCATCGACCTGGGTTTTAACTCCGCTAAATTAGTGAATTATTATGTTAATCGCAATAACAATTCGTTCAAGGCTTACGAACAGGAAGGAGCGAAAGTTAGACTTGGCCAAGGTCTCCACCACTCTGGCATCCTCGGCCGCGAGCCCATACAACGTACAATTCATACCTTGAAATTATTCCGTGATATAATCAATTTTCAATGCATAAAGTCTGTATTATCTATCGCTACGAGTGCGGTAAGGGAAGCAAACAATAAGAATGATTTTCTTCATGAAGTTCTTCAAAACACCGGGTTTCGTTTTAGAGTATTATCCGGAAAAGAAGAAGCTCTATACTCTTATCTCGGAGCGCTCCAGTCAACATGCATCCCCACCGCTCTCTTTTTCGATTTAGGCGGCGGGAGTTTGGAATTAGTATACACAGAAAATTTCAAGATCAAAAAATTAATTTCTTTACCGATGGGGGCACTAAGAATGTCACAGACCTACAGCGATGCTGGAGGAAGGTTAAGTAAGAAGAATTATTCCAGAATGGAGGAACACATAATTAATGCTCTACCTGATAGAAAAGAGCTTGATATCAGCCCTGACACAACACTCGTGGGGGTAGGCGGAACATTACGAGCGATGGCAAGATACGATCAACAAACAAAGATGTACCCGCTTGATAAAATTCACAATTATAGGATAGACTTTGACCATATTCGCTCAATCAACAGTACATTTCGCAAAATGACTTCATATGAAATTGGCAAGATTGATGCTGTGGGTAGCAATCGAGCAGAAACGATTACTGCTGGCTCAGGTATAATGAAGGTACTAATGCAAAAACTTGAATTTGAATATATCTTGGTGAGTGCACAGGGGCTGCGGGAAGGGGTTCTCTCTGCTTTCTTACAATGCTCTAAAGGCTATTACTCACAAAATATCAATCAAAATCAAATTCAGAGCCATGTTAAACATTGCTGCAAACCAGAGAAAATTCCAGAATATACTAATGCTCTTGTCAAACCATTATACTCTTTAGGATTAATGAAAGAGCGGGAATATGAGATCTTGGCTCATGCTATTAAGCAGGTCTCAGCAATGCCTCCTACCACAAACCTGCACAATCTGTTTTATATGATTATTGATGAGGATAACCCGCATCTCAGTCATCGAGAACAGCTGATTTTGGCACTATCAATAATTCGTACGAAGAAAGCAAAGACCGCAAATTGGCTTTTTGCAAGATACAGCTCTATCATGCAGCCGCAGAATAGAAAATCTATCGAAAAAATTGCAGCCTGTCTTTCACTCTCGGAAATAGTCGAAAGGATTAAATCGAAAGTCAGATTTGTTAAATGTAGCCAAAAGGAAATTGTATTGACTTTCGTACGATCAAAGAATAACGCTTTTCCTCTAACTCTGATAGAAAGTGCCTTGAAAAACTTTAAAGAAGCGTTCGATATTCCCGTCACTTATTCTGTCTCTCATACCCCTAGTAGAGTTTTAGCTAAGCAGCAAGTTGTTGATGAGTAAGAGAGTCGAAGAAAAGATGAAAAGAGTGCTGCAAAGTAAGAAATTGGAGACGAAAGGAAAACTGGTCGTGGTTGAAGGTATCGACGGATCGGGAAAATCTACACAGATTCGTTTACTTGAAAAGTGGCTAAGATTTAGGGGTGTGCAAGTTTTTTTGACTGAGTGGAACTCATCTGACTTGGTCAAACAAATTACATCCAAAGGCAAGAAGAAAGGCACACTCACGCCGACGACGTTTTGTTTGCTACATGCAACTGACTTTGCGGATAGATATGAGAGAAATATCTTCCCTTTGGTTCAGGCAGGGTATATAGTATTGGCAGATAGATATGTATACACTGCTTACGCTAGAGATATAGTTAGAGGCTGCGACCCTAGATGGGTTCGTGAAGTTTATGACTTTGCAATAAAGCCGGACCTCGTCTTTTATTTCAGAGTGCCTATTGACGTTGCAAGTGAACGAATACTAGCCGGCAGGCCTAAGTTAAAGTACTATGAGGCTGGTATGGATTTGAACTTGAGTAATGATCTTTATGAAAGCTACAGAATCTTCCAAAGCCGAATTATCGATCAATATGAATCTATGATCCAGTCAGAAAGGTTTTTGCCTATAGACGGTACCTCCGGTATTGAAGAACAACAACAATTAGTAAGAAAAAAAATTGCGGAAATAATTCCACAAGAAAAAGAACCAATACGTATAGTAAAAAACAGGTGTTGAAAGATGCGTAATTTACAGCAATTAAGACGGACCAATGACAGGCAGATAGAGTACTATGGTAAGGGTCTGCCGTATTTGGACGAAACGAGGATTAAAGGCCGACTCATTGTTATAGAAGGACCTGACGCATCAGGTAGAAGTACTCAAATTATAAGGATAACTTCTAAACTTGAAGCAGACGGTCATGCTGTTCTAAATACGGGCCTGAGGAGATCGGAACTAATAAGTCAAGGGATACTTGAAGCCAAAAGAAATTTTGTTTTAGGAAAAAGAACTATTAGCCTTTTTTATGCTGCTGATTTTGCTGATCAACTGGAGAATAAGATAATTCCTGCCCTGCGTTCAGGTTACATAGTTCTCGCTGATAGGTATATCTATACACTCATGGCGAGGGATGCAGTTAGAGGAATTAGCATTAGGTGGTCTCACAATCTATTTGGTTTTTCCATTAAACCAGATCTTGTATTTTATCTAGATGTAGATCCCAAGGAGCTAGTACATAGAGTTTTCCAAAAAAAAGCATCGCTAGATTATTACGAGTCAGGAGCAGACCTTGGGCTTTCTGATAATATGTTTGAATCATTCCTGATCTATCAGCGCTTGGTCGCAAGGGAATTTCGCAAAATGCAAAAAAGATATGGTCTTGTGTTCATAAACGGAAATAGATCTATAGAAGAGATAGGCACAGAATTGCAAAAAAAAATTGATGACTTTGTGAATTTTCGCAGTTTGGCTGATACTAATGAATTAGAGCTTGTTGGACGTAAGATTCTGCCTGGACGTAAGCAGTAGTTGAATCAAACATAATGGTTCCATTAGATTCGAGAAGCGAAGCAGTCATTCATTAGGAATTCCACAGAGGAATATTACGCTATTTATAGTTCTAAAGAGCGCAAAAAGTGGGATGCTAACGGGTATAATCTTGGCTATTTCTAGAATAGCTGGAGAAACGGCTCCTCTTATCATGACGATGCTGGACCGGGCCTATTTTTTACCAGCATGACAGGTCAAGTTGATGCACTTCCTTTAAGGATCTGGAGGCTAGCATCACAACCTTATGAATCTGCTCAGGCATCTGGGTGGGCGCTGCACTTGTTCTGATACTCCTAGTCCTCAGCATGAGGCGACTATATTGTCTATGTTATCTATATATGCAACAAATAATTATCACGTTGGAGAAATATAAATAGCATTTGAGTAACGAGGAGGAACTTGCTAGAGTAGTCTTTAGCCAGGGCTCTGAGAATGCTTTGAAGGAAGAGCAAAAGGAGCAAACTTACAAGGTCTCTATTAAGAAACTTGAAGCATGGTTCGGAACTAAACAAGCGTTAAAAGACATTAGCTTGGATGTTAAGGAGAATACTATTACTGCTATTATAGGACCTTCAGGTTGTGGTAAGACTACACTTATTCGATGTCTGAATCGCATGCATGAGATGACTCCGAGCTCACGCTCAAGGGGTCAAGTTATTATTGACGGTATTGATATTTATGACCGAAATATAGATCCTGTGATTATTAAAAGACGTATTGGAATGGTCTTTCAGAAGCCAAATCCATTTCCTACCATGAGCATTTATGATAATGTTGCGGCAGGACTAAAGCTTAACGGTGTCAAAGATAGGCAGCTTATTGATGAAATTGTTAAAGAAAGTCTCCAGGGGGCTGGCATATGGGAGGAAGTAAAAAATGAACTCGACAAGCCGGGTATGGGGTTATCGGGTGGTCAGCAACAGCGTTTATGCATTGCGAGGGCACTTGCTATGCAACCAGAAGTCCTACTAATGGACGAACCTACGTCCGCGTTGGACCCAATGGCATCTACTAAAATTGAAGAACTTGTTCATGATTTGAAACAAGAATTAACAATAATTATTGTGACACATAACATGCAACAGGCCGCCCGAGTGTCTGACTATACTGCTTTTATGTATCTTGGGGCGCTAGTAGAATATGGTCCAACGAAGAAGATATTTGAGAATCCTGAAAAAGAGCTCACAGAACGCTATATATCTGGTAAATTTGGCTAGAATATCTAATTTGGTTAGGCATCATTTTTTTTGACTAGACTGTTGGATCTCGGTATTGACCGTATCCGGAATATCATAATGGATATGGCAAGATTATCTGAGCAATCAGTGTTCACATCCATTGACTCTTATGACAAAGGAACCAATGTAAAAAAACAAATATTTGAGTGGTCAGAAAAGCTTCGTGTTCTACAAGATGAAACAGCCGACCTCGCAATTGAATTAATTGCACGCTACCAACCTGTCGCCACCGATCTGCGGTTTATTAGGTCCTGCATGGAAATTGCGTACGGGTTTTCTCGATTTGGACGCTATGCATATGACATTGTAGAGGTACTTGAAACAATAGGTTATATCAATGACTGCGATAAGACTGCTGTTCTGGGAATGGCGAGTACTGTGAGAGAAATGATCTTGCTCAGCGTGGAAGCACTTCAATTACGAGACAAAAATGCATCTGCTAAACTCTATGAAATGGATGATACGGTTGACGCTTTATACAGAAAATATTTGCGTGAGGTTATTACTCCGCAAAACGATCAAGACAAAAAGGACATGAATCCTCGTTGTTATATCTCTGCCTTACTAATATTGAGGTATTTGGAGCGAATTTCAGACCATGCCTGCTATATTAGCGACTCCATTCATTATATCATGACAGGAAGGTCAAGTCCAAGACGTTAACTATATAGTATATTGTTTCGTATATAGCGGTATATGATTAATTATCATAATATGTTTATTTGAGCAACCTTCTACAAGAAGCTTGTTGAGTCGGCTATCTGAAGAAAATGAAGTACGTAAGATACAGTTCACAGGTCGATCTACATACATTTTGTCCTTGCCAAAAAGATGGATGAATGAGATGCATCTTAAACCTGGTGATCCTGTAACAATAATTCGTGAACCCAATAATTCCTTGTCCATAGTCCCTAATGCCGTAAGGAGTCCTAGTTCAAATAACGAAGTAACTGCACTAATGCTGCAGGATGAAAGCGGCAATTCTTTAAAACGCAAGGTTGTGTCGATGTATTTGGCAGGATATAATATTATGCACCTGAAATCAAAGAGTGGAAGAATAAATTCTTCTCAGCGTGATGCGGTGAGAGAACTGGTGCGAAGAAACTTGGTAGGAACAGAAATAATTGCTGATGCATCTGATTTAATCACGATCCAGGTTTTGCTCAATTTGCCAGAACTTTCAGTCAATACTGCTGTCCGCAGAATGTTTTTGATTTCAACTGCTATGCATAAAGATGCAATGGCTTCTCTGGCTGAACAAAGTTATGATCTAGCAAGAACAATACTAAAATCAGATGATGAAGTAGATAGATTTAGTCTATACATACTGCGAAACCTCGTAATGGCAACAAAGAACGAGAGGATGCTTCAAGAAATAGGATTAAGGGGCCCCTCTGACAGTTTGAGTTATCGTGTCGCAGTACGAAGTATCGAGCGTGTGGCCGACCACGCTGCCGGTATTGCAGATAAATGCCTCAATATAACGGAGAAGATTTCAAAAGAAGTATTTCAAAAACTAGATAAGATGAGTAGGATATCGCTAGCACTACTTAATGACTCGGTCGAGGCTTTTCTACGAAGAGACTATTATCTGGCTGATAGCATTGTAGATAAAACAGAAGGCATACGTTCGTTGGAAAATGAGATAATTTTATTTCTTGACAAAGAAACGACTTCTTCCTCAACCCTGCATCAATCTACAAATGTCTATATCAAGCTAATTTTAGAGGACATACGAAGAACTGCTGAACATGCAAGCGATATAGCAGAAGCAGCTATGAATGAGACGGTGAGTGAAGTAATCGAAAAAATACCCAGTCATGAGAGGAAATTGGTTGCTCAATGATCCATCCGCCATATTACATAACTTTGTAGAGATGAATCCACCTTTCGTAAGGTATAAACAATCAAATTAAACAATAACCAGTCCATGCATCAGCACTTTGTTCCGTAGTAGGGCGCAGAATAAATAAATGCTATGAATTTGAGTTATGACAATTCGACACGATCTTTTATCCTGTCAAGCATTGAATCCATCTTCTCAGAGTTAATCTTTGGTCTGTTCCTAAACATCGAATGAACTGGTCCTGCTCCGTCACCACTGATACGTGGAATAATATGGATATGGACATGTAATACTTCCTGTCCGGCTTCTAAGCCATTATGTATTGCTATAGTTGAAGCCTTGACACCTGTTGCCTCTTCCACTGCTGGAGTTACAATCCTTAGCAAATCAAATATTGCAGATGAAAACTCCCTATTCATATCCTGTACTTTAGAATAATGTCTTTTTGGAATAATCAGAGTGTGTCCTACAGATAAGGGAAAAGCATCTAGAAATGCAACAGCTTTATCATTCTGACTAATAATTCTTGCAGCAATGGTACCATCGACAATTTTGCAAAAAGTGCAATTCTTTTCTAACGATTTCACTGAAACTTGAACATGATCTGTGCCATATTTATAAAATACTAATAGGATCCCAAGAACAAATTATTTAATCTATGGTAGACAGGTGGGTGAGAAATAAGAAGGTATGAGGATCGTGTTTATTCAAAAGATTTACAAATCTTGGTAGTTTGCGAACTCCGGACTTAAACAGTTCTACTACGAATGAAATTTCATACTCTGGTAATGTCTATGCAGCTGTCATCTTTAGATGATTTAGTTGCTCTCGGCTATATCTGCAAGACTTCCGTGATATCGACAGACAGAATATGATGTCTTCATCAATACGCAGTTGGTTGCAATGAACTAGAACAGTCTGTCGCATTCTAACTACAATTAATCCCAAGTGTTTTCAGTTTATTTCTCACTAACTGTACATTCTGTCTTTGTTCGTGTGTTCCATCTTTACATAAACCATGTTTGCGTAACTGCTTGATGCACTTACGAGAATATCATAAAGGTCATATGTAGCATGAGAATGTCCTCAGCAGACGATAATATCTCTATTCTCAGGTTTTAATAATTTTTATCAATTAATATCAACCACTGGAAATAACGTCTTTATATTTACCTAATATAGCTATATTTGCACTAATTGTCCATTTTTCTCAATAATCTTTAGAAAACGCACGAGAATGTAAACTAATGCATTTATAGATTGAACTAATTAATAATAATTCGTGTCAATCCCACGAAGTGTTCCCATGCCCCAACTCGTCCGCAACGATGTCAAAAGAATAGTAGAACACCAGCTATTCGATACTTTCTGGGCCAAGGCGACACTAGCCGAACAGAAGACTGGAGAGATTGAAGTAGGAGGGGGTATTAGCTAATGGTTCATGAATCATCTAACATAGAAATTATTCGAAATACTAGAGAGTCGATAAAGCGATCTTTTGATCTGGTAGAATCCGCAAGTGATGAAGTGTTGAGAATATTTTCATCGATCCACGCATTTCGTCGCCAAGTACGGATTGGAGTACTTCACTTATTCAAAGAATCAATAGGGCATGGTGTAAAAATTAGAGTCTTGATACCTGCTGATTACGAACAGATTACACAGATAGTAAATGAAGTGAATCTGGTACTGCCTGAGTTATCTATTAGAAGCGTTGACATGAGTTTACAAAATACAATTGGAATTTTAGTTGTTGATCGAAGACAATCTCTAATTATAGAAACAAAGGATGATACAAAAGATAATTCTTACGACGCAGCGGGATTGGGGGCATACTCTGATAGTAAGCCGATTGCTTTATCATATGCTTCAATCTTTGATAGTCTTTGGAAACAAAGAGAATTATATGAAAAATTAAATGAGACGTATGAGCAGCTAAAAATCAATAATAAAATGCAAAAAGAATTTCTTGATATAGCGGCACATGAATTACGAACTCCTCTCGAGCCGATACTTGGATTAACTGGTGTTCTACGTTCTGATAAAACAATGGATAGAGCAGCAGAAGAAGAATTACTGGATGTTATAGCTAGGAATGCAATGAGGTTGCAGCGACTTGCTGATGACATTTTAGATGTTACAAAAATTGAAAGCCAATCATTGGAGCTAAAAAAAGAACTAATCAATGTAAATGACGTGATATCAAATACCGTACAGGAAATTAACAATCAAATAGATCATGATGTGAAAGTAGAATTGGTGTACATTCCTAGAGACCACGATATTATTTTCGTAGAAGCAGATAAAGCAAGATTAACTCAAGTTATTTTCAATCTCTTAACTAACGCTGTTAAATTTACCAAGAAAGCCGGCGGAACTGTATCCATAACTATCGAAGAAGAGAAACAAGACACCGGTCCTCAAAAGCTTGCCGTTGTTACTGTCAAAGATTCTGGTACAGGAATAAATCAGGAGATCTTGCCTAGATTATTTGAGAAATTCGCTTCAAAATCGTGTCAAGGAACAGGTTTAGGATTGTTTATTTCTAAAAGTATCATTGAGGCTCATGGTGGAAAGATATGGGCTAAGAATAATACTGAAGATAACGGAGCAACATTTGCATTCAGTCTACCATCAGCAAAAACATTCATTGATCCTACTTGAGTATTGTAGAATTTCAAACCCTGGAATAATGCAAGTCCAATTCAATAATTGATCATGAACTCTTCAAATTCACCAGTATACTTTTCATACTTTATATCAACATCATTAACAGTAGCCTTTGGTGGGCCTGCGTGACACCATTCAATCACCTGTCCAACATCTGCTTCATATCCTTCTAAAAGCACCTCCACTCGTCCATCCTTTAGATTACGTACCCAACCCGTTACACCATGCCTAGTAGCTACTATTCGAGTGTTTTGTCGAAAATACACACCCTGCACTTTGCCGAGTACGAAAATATGTGCTCTGATTTTCTTGTTACCATTGTCGGTACCACCTCCGGTAAACGAGGATGGAGAGGATGACAATATAACCAACTAATCTCTGTAAGTAAAATATATATAAACTCTATTCGGAGATAAAAAAAGGGTGGTTAGATTATATCTCCCCCTTCTTCTATAAAGAGTCGTTCATATGACGTTCCTTTTCTAACTAGTTTAAATTCTCCCTTGGTAGTCTTCATAATGACAGGTGGTTTTATCTGACAGTGAAAGGGCATATTGAATACGAGGGAGTACGCTCCTACGTTATAGAATGACATATATCTTCCAACATCTGCCTCATTCAGGCTCGATGCTTTCGATAAGGGAAAAATGTCATAGGTATCACATAGCCTACCTGCCAAATGGATGCTCTTTGCGGGTATCTGACTTGTTGTCTTGACTTTGTTTTTAGGTATTGAAACTATTTCTTGTGGATATTCTTGTTTTAAAAGAGCTGCATCTAACAATAAATGATAACCTGCATCTAATATGACAATTTTGTGTTCACTATATTCCTTAGTATTTACTATCTTAGAAACCAAGATCGATGATTCAGCTACAAGAAACCTGCCGCTTTCGATCATCAATTCGAATATTCCGTGAGTGTCTACTAGTTGGTTGAGTCGAGAGACAAGGTTTTCAGCCATCTGCGTGGGACTTGGTACTGGTTCGTCATAGAACACAGGAGTCCCTCCCCCAATATCAAATGTATTAACCTGGAAGTTTGGATACTCCTTCTTCATTTTTGTCATAAATGCATCCATCTTGTCAAGCGCATGTATAAAACATGAGAAGTCTGTAATTTGCGACCCCAGATGAAAGTGAAAGCCCTCAAATCTAAGTAAATCATTGTCCATTAGGTGTTTGATCATTTTGGTTGCACTATCGATGGTTCCGCCATTGAATGGAACTCCAAATTTGCCGTTTCTGTATGATGCACGAACTCCAGCTTTAACTCCTACCTCTGGATTCACTCGGATCATAGTTGGTACCTTTATACCTATTTTGCTAGCGGCTTTTGCCAAATTCGTCATCCCATTAAAGGAACTCACAACAACCTTTCTTACACCACTCTGTAATACCTCAAGGTATTCTTCGAATTCCTCTGTAACGCTTGTATAAATGATGTTTTCAGGAGCTGCTTTGCATTGTTTTATAAAATGAAGTTCGCCAATCGATGTCAAATCGAATGTTATACCATCAGTTATGAATGTACGTAAGATCGCTGGGTTAAAGTTAGCTTTAATAGAGTAGGCGATCTTCAGAGGTCCAACGAACTTTGTATATGCTGTATGCAATTCCTTGACTTTTGCGTGCAGCGTATCTTCGTCAATCAAATAAAGCGGGGTGCCGTACTGTGCAACTAATTTGCTGATTTCGTTTGGTTTTACAAAGCGGTTTAACGCTGGTGCCGTTAGATCTAGATTTTCCACCAGTTGAATCTGAGAATTCTCCACCAATTTCTTTTTGTTATTTTATTGCTAAAACATATAACTTAAAAACATTGCCCCCCAAGTAAATTTATTACTATTGCAATAAAAAAATAAGGTCGTGGTTCATAATCGGGGACATAACTTCACGTTTTCATTACTGGCGTCACACATCAATCACAAATACCGTTCATCGTTTTGTTTACTGCGGAATTATACGAATTGATTATCTCCAAAAATGCCGCATAATATGATTTAGCGACGGGAGAGATGGAACTAGCATTGTCATAAAGGATTCTTGATTCTAAGAGAAACGAGTGCAGCCAGTACAATAGATGTGATACGAATAACAAAAGAACCTGCAAAGTATCTATCTTATAATTAATAAGCAAATCAGTGCCTGATTTAGGCTCATGAAGAGCGATTTACTTAATTTAAGACCAAGCCATCACAATTAGCCAAATGGAAAAGTAGTACAAAGGACCCAGTATCAATGTAGTCCGTGAGACAGATTATTTTATATGGCCTTCTTTACGCAATTCTGCAAGTATTATCATTAAGGTGTCATAATCTATATCCACTTCATTCAGAATAACAGAATGATCTACTTTTCCAGATCTTCCGATGAATTTTTCGACCATCATCTTTTTCTTTTGATACTTCCTACCTTTCATAATCTTCATACTCCAATATTAAAAATGATTAGACTATTGTTTCTATCTATGCTCTGGGAAGAAAGAAATAACTGTAAGATTCCTATGATCAGATTGATAACTGACACATAAGCAGAAATCTAAAGATACTGACCTCCAATTAAAGAGTTCGGGTTTGAAGCGTGCGATAACGAAATGATGAAAATCTTGGATTCGAAAACGTATCAGTCAAAGCAGCAACATTAGATGAGTGGAAGAAATTGAATAGTAATAGGATGGGAACTAAAAATTAGAGTTCATTTTTCTCTAACACTACCCACTAGCGTCCGCAACATCTTCAATCATTTTTTTTCCACTTCTTTTTGAATAATAGAATCTGAGCCACAACATCATGCTAAAAAAGACCATCGAAATAACGTGTATTTCTAATCCAACATCACCATGTAGAGCGGAAAGTACAATGATTCCATTATCCTGAAGAATACCTGTTATCTCTCCTAAAATCCAAATTATTATAAATATCGAAATTTGAAACTGAAAACTTCTGATATTCCGAGATCGCACTGCCAGCCATACAAATATACCCAAAGCTACCAAAAGCAGCAATGTTGTAATGCTGTTCATGAGGAGAAGTAAAGTTCCAGGATTCCATACTACAACCATCGAGTTTTTTACTCCCATATTTTTTGGTTTTGCGAAACCAGAATAAATAATTCCAAAGAATATCAATACTGCAACAGAAAGTGGTTCAAAGACTCCTTCTCCTAATAAAGTTAAGCCATAAAATCCAACAATATGGTAAACGGCATGTGTCAGTATAAAAATCGTAAGTATCAGTGTTAATTTCCTTATATTGTTTTTTAATTTTAGAGTAAGATAAATTGGAACTATAGCCGCAAGAAAAATAACAATGGCACTGATGAAATGAAGATTAGTTTCTAACATTTCGGTGGGTTACGCAGCCCAAAGCTGGCCTCTAGACATTGCATTTCTTCGCATACTATGTTTACGTATTGATGCCTTAATAAAGTGGGACATAACTTCCATATGTGTAACCTACTCATCGAACTCACCAGTGGTATTCGCCTCTGGTTTTATAATTGTAACAAAAGATTGATACAAAAGTGCGGTTTCAAACCATATTACCAAAAAGGGACTTGTCAATATTGGTCAAAGGAAGAGAAAGGACCGTTCAAAAAAATAGAGAAAATAATCTCAAACATGCATGAGCCATATCTATATCCCTACATGACGCATCGGTTAGAAGAATGATGTAAGCATATAAGAAATACATCTAATAGTAGAAGAAAATCTGCGTATCAGGGAGAATTAGGTATAGATAGGAGACAATTATTCGAACAATATAATGCCCTAGAGCGTTCTTAGAATAATTGAAGAAACCGCAAGATAAGTTTCATAAGTCAGAATAACAACAACTTAGAATATCAAAGATTGAGCTTTGAACAACCAACGAATTTTGTGAGTTAAAAGTTGTTGAACGTTGAAAGGAACCAACGTTAGATATCAAAAAATTACGGTCGAGGCTGAGCAAAATTTTGACAAAGTAAAAAAAGTGGATAGCCAGATTGTTTTCATCATATGAATTTCTATAGAAATTTGTTTATTATATGTTCTACTTAGCACCTTGACATTCCCTTATTCTACTGACTCTAGCTCATCAATCATTTTTCCACTCTTTCTGACGGAGTATAATCTTAGCCATAATATGATTGCTAAAAGAACTGCTGATACTATGTGTATTTGCGAACCAAGATAAGGTATTGACGAAAGAGAAGGAATTTTATAATCTTCGATTATTTCTCCTATGATATAGACTACAATGAATACAGTTATTTGAAACTCAAAACTTCTAATATTTCTATTTCTTACTGTAAGCCATCCAAATATCGCCAGCGACATGAAAAGGATGATTAATGTTACACCACCCGTGGAAAACAACAAGCTGTTATAGATTTGAGTCGATATCATTGTAATTCTTTAACCTCCTCCTTACGTTTCGACCTATTAATAAGGTACATAATTCCAAAGAAAAGTAGTATACCAAAAGATAGTGGTTCTAGTATCGCTTTAGCTAATAAACTAAAACCAAGGGCACCGGCAAAATGGTATAT
>CAKOFP010000326.1 GCA_933226995.1 Candidatus Nitrosopolaris rasttigaisensis
ATGTTATATCCTGCTAAATCCATATACTATTGTTAATCGATGACATTTAGTAGAAGGAATTCCGCATTAGAACCGGAAGAAAAAGAACAAGGAATTGATGGCATAAAAATGATTATAGATACAGGCTTCATTCAGTTAAGGTATACTGATGTCCTCGGCAAGTTTCTAGCAAAGTACGTGTTCGAAAATAAAGAAACTTTTGATAGCTTTTTTAAATGTGGTATTGGAGTAGATGGTTCGTCTATTAAAGGGTTTGCAAGTATCGATGATTCTGATCTGCTACTAGTCCCAGACAGGTCTACTGTAAGGATCTTTCCTCCGTCGTTATTACCAGCATCGCCACCCTCACTATCTTCGAATTACGATAACAAGCTATTTGCAGTTATCGCCGATGTATACCAGGGTTTCAAGAAAGGCAGGTTGGCAAGAGATCCCAGATATGTATCACAACGCATGGAAGAATTTCTAATAGAAAACAATCTAACCTGTCAAATGGGCCCTGAAGTTGAGTGCTTTGTATTTGACAATATCATTTTTAATCACAAAAATAATAATAATCTTAATGGTGATGGATCTAATAATAATAGTGAATATCATGAACCCAAAATTCTATCAGTAGAGGGAGGTGATGGCTGCAAGTACCCAATTAGAAGGAAGGGGGGATATGACGCACCTCCATCTCAAGATTCTTTGCTAGAATTTAGATTTGATGTTGCCGAGATTTTACGAAAACACTTTTCTATAAATGTTACAAACCTAAACCACGAAGTAGCAAGTTGCGGTCAGATAGAAATTAACTTTATGCACAGTGCGCTTACAAAGGCTGCAGATAATGTTCAGATATACAAGGACGTTGTAAGGAATGTCGCAAGTAAGTACGATAAGGTAGCCAATTTTATGCCAAAACCAGTTTTCGATAAAAATGACCCATTAAACGGTGGCGATAATGGTTCAGGTATGCATACTAATATCAGTTTATGGAACGAGTCATCAACTACTAACATCTTCTACGATAGTGATGATTATTACGCTGAATTAAGTCAAATTGGAAGGTATTTTATAGGTGGATTAATAGAACATGCTCATTCCTTAGCTGCGATTGTAGCTCCAACGATAAACTCATATCATAGACTGATTCCTGGATTTGAGGCCCCAGTCTATATTGCTTGGGCAAAAGGAAACAGGTCTACTGTCATACGTATACCTATTAATGAAAGAAATAATGCTAAATCAAAACGTATTGAGTTCAGGGCCCCTGATCCAGCTGCTAACCCATATTTAGCATTTTCAGCAATACTCGCTGCAGGGCTTGATGGCATCAAGAAGACAATAGATCCTGGGAGTCCAATCGATGAAAATATATACAAGATGTCCGATGCTAAAAGAACCAGCTTAGGAATAAAATCACTCCCAGGAAGCTTAGAAAAAGCACTCGAATCATTGAAGAGCGATTCAGATTACTTAAAGAGATGCTTTCACAACGAATTACTGGAGACTTATATAGTGCTCAAATATGAGGAATTAGCGAAAGCTAGAGGTAAATCAATTGCACAAGAGCTTATGCTTTACTATGATGTTTGAGCAAAATATTATATAGAATATCATTTGTGAGTAAAACCTTTGGACCAACTTAATTTGACTGTGCTGTTGTAATCAAAGGAAGGAAGATATAGAAGAGGAGATTCTGTCAAAGCAATCCAACATATTTTACTATTATATCTATAAAACACAGGGATCGATTCATGACCAGTTTTGTATTCCGATCTGAACCCTGGCTTACAAGGATTAAGTTCTATTGTTCATTGTTTATGGAGTTGGCGGGTTCTGCTGATAGGGTGCAGTCTCTTTTGTGCTTAAACCTTAAAAGATCCCAAACACGTTCTTTCTCATCTTCACTAACCTCACACTCTATTTTTACGAGTGTTTCTCCATTTCTATCGACATAGCTTGTGAATTCACAACAATTAGATGCATCTCTAAGAATCTCATGAAGGTCTTTATCTAGTAATGGGGTATTCTCTGCAGATGACAATATTTCTACCCTTACTGGACTCCTAGTTGATAAGCTATCTTCATTATCTAGTATTGTCTTAATCACCAACTTTGTTTCCATGTACTTGGTTGATTTCTCTTCACCCTTTACCTATATTCCATATCCTCTTTCTGCTGTCATGACCATTTTCACTTGCTTAAACAGACACGGCTTTATCGTCTTATCTGACAATCTGCAGGCTGTAAAATGCCAAGCTATCTCGAGTGCAAGGTAGGTTATTGCGTAACCTATGATGAAGTATATTGCTAGACTTAAGTTTTCCAACATATCCTGTATCAGGGTTGAATTATATAAAGCTCTTGATGAAAATATTAAACACTTACATACTATTAGAATAAGCAGACTTAACAACTGTTAAGAAATTCTCTTGAATTAGAAATTTTCTTTCGCATCTAAAAAGAAGAGTTTCTTCAGAGTTCAGAGTGTGATGAGAATATTCTCATTCAAAAAGCAAAACATTTAGAGTATGAACGAATGGACATGCTACGTAAGGAGTTAGTGGACAATTTTGCGGATCGTCACTCAGTAACTTCTATTTGTCTTGCACCAACTTGGTTAACCATGTAAAAATC
>CAKOFP010000327.1 GCA_933226995.1 Candidatus Nitrosopolaris rasttigaisensis
GGTCCTGTTTTACGTAAAGCATTAAAAAAATTCTCCGAGGAAAAACTAGTTATAATTTGTAGTGTAATTTTAGGTACAAATTTTATTTTATTTGTATCAAATAATATTGTCTCAGTCGGCGGCGCTGTAATACTATTTGCAGTAGGTAACGGTCTTATGTGGCCCTCTTTCATGTCCATATTGTCAAGACGCGCAGGATCAAAACTTCAAGGAGCAGTACAGGGCGTTGCAGGTAGTTTTGGTGGTCTGGCGAGTATCGTTGGGCTAACTTTGGGTGGATTTTTGTATAATTCAATTGGGGGAGCTACTTTTCTAATTAGCGCTGGAGTAATATTGGCTGTTTTTGTCACGTCTTTTCGACTTTTGAAAAAGAAAGAGGCTTGATCTGGTAATTATGTAAGTCAAACCCTTTTCAAGTGAACGTGGGCATTTAGTGCCAATAGAGTGAAAAATGACAAAGCGAAAATCCCAAATTAATCGTGCTTTATGCGGAAAGACGAGAATCAGTAAGGAAAAAGAGGAACCAAAAGAAAAACGAAGAATCGTGGAAATAATCGACATTACAACCTATGCTTTCGATACCAATGATTGTGTACTAATGTTCAAAAAGTTTAGAGGTGTATACGGAAATGATTTCATTCGATAATAGTTAAACTTTGGAGGTGGCTACATTATGACGTATTTCGGCCAAAAGAGGCTGGAACAGAGTTGTCGAAATCCGGATCTGGAAATAATCCTGTGTTAGACTACATCCCCCACTCCAATTCGAATAGTTATAACTATGTGTTGCGAAACTAGGTAACTTTCGTGTATGCAGTTTTGGTCTGAGTTAACCCCTGAGACCAGAAAAAGACAGTGGAACAAAAAAGGTAACGTAATATATTCCTCCAATTTAGAGAAAAACTTTAGCAAATGTCGCAATGATTCTTTGAGATCTAAAATTGGTGTACCCCAATATGATCACTGCTTATTCGTGGGCATGACAACAAAAATAATATTCAAGTTAGTTGCTTTTTAAGAATATTTGATGTATGGTTTATGACTCTCCTTAAACTCTGGAGTTACGTCCTCGGTTTTCATACCATGCACTTTTATGACATGTTGCGTACCATCTTTCCAAAGATCTTCTTCCGTCTCTCCTTTCGCAACATAATCGCAGTCCTTCACTCCTGCATCTCGACATGCCAAACTTAACATATAGTTAATTGCTGTAGAGGTTACGTATAAAGTAATAGTGTGAACTTTACCGCAACATCATTTTATCGACATACACTGGTTTCAATAAATGTTCTGGGTTGCGAAATTCGGTCAAATTTGTCTCTCATACCACCGAACCTGCGTCACTAGTATATCGTTTTATAGGACTACATCGTTAGGAGAGGAACCTGGTCTTTCGTGAGGTTATTCGATTGACTTTAACATGTCTATGATTATTTAATTCTTGGCTGATATCTAGATACAGAAATGTAACTACAACAACTGAGGTGTATAATTGTAAAATATTATAGGCTACGATTGCAAATAATATGTCATATGCCATTTATCCTTACTAATTCCGATGTAGCCATCGTACAAGGATTACTAAAGGATGGCCGCAAGTCATTTCGACAGATTTCACGTGAGACAGGAATAAGTACTCCGACAGTTAAGGCAAGGTTTGATAGGCTTGTAAATATCGGGTTTATAAAATCAATTTCACCTATTCTTGATTTTAAAAAAGTAGTTTATAATGACAATCTAGTGAATGATAACACGTTATTGCAGGCTACTAAAAATAAAAGACAAGAATTAGAAAATTGTATCAAGAAAGGGACAGGGATTCAACTAAAATGTGATTTTTGCAGAGGTCCTATTTCAGGCAAGACGCATGTGTTTAAATTCGCAACCTTTGAGAGATTTTTTTGTTGTACTGAATGTAGGTCTGATTATGAAAACACATACAAATAATATTAAGAGTTAATTATAACCACCACTTCCCATCGATCATTTTACTAAGATTTAGCAATTGCTATTCCACATGAATTAAGTGAAAATGAAGGCTTTCTAACGCTTTCAAAGAGTCTGAAACTTAAACTTCAAAATGGGACACTTCGGAAGCATCTAGCAAATGATTTAAGAATATCTCATTATGAATCCGAGTTGAAGGTAATACGGGTAATATATACCGGACACATTAAGCAGACGTGCCAACCTGCATGAAAAACCTTATCTATTACCGATACGGCTTACAAAATAAAGGATTTGCTTTGCCATTAACTTCGATTTATATTGTTTTTATATTATTATTTCTACTAGTACTGTTAATCTCCTGTTCTCTTTTTCACAATGCTTTTGCCGCATCGCCTGCGTTTGATCAAATTTTCATAACTGATGTACAAATGGGCAAAAATGATTGGGTTCAAACTTATGGTAATGACAGCACTCATTTAAGGTCTGATTATACAAACATACTGGCAGTAGATTATGTTAGTGATGGGAAAATTCTAAATGCTACACTTTGGTTAAAATCAAATTTGGAAAATGCTTCTACATATAGTCAACCATTCAAGAAGATTAGGTATGGCATGCTTATTGCCATTGTTTCCTTGCCTACAACTTCAGGATATAACGGAGCCAATTACAACTATTATATAGAAGCAGTTAATGGAAAATGGAGTGAATATCTTTACCAATTATCAGCAACAGGCTCTTCTGCCCTTGTAGAGTCTAAGAAAAACTTTACAGAATCTTTTGGTAGTACTACGATAGGGCCAGGATATGTTAAACTACGATTAGATCTAAATTCTATAGACAATCCTAGTGCATACGGCTTATCATTTTATACTGCAGAATCCTTCAAGTCAAATGAAGTTAGAGATTTTACAAATTGGGTTGCTATTCCTCCCCCTACTATCAACATATTAACACATCCAAAGAATATAGTCATAAGACAAGGAGAAACGCACCTAATTCCGGCTGAGATGAATACGCCCTTTTCTAATAGTGTTACTAGTATAATTTTCGATAGGCGCACAGATTTCAGTTCTAACGGCTTACATGTATCTGCCGAAAGAATTCAACCTCCATTATTTAAAGTAGAGGTTTCTCCACAAACACCAGTGGGAGTATACACTATACCGATTGTGGCTTCAATGTTAATAGCAACAACATCTTCGGCATCGCCTACTACTACTCCTGCCACTGCTACTGTCAACAAAGTAACTGGAGTTGTAGATCCAGAATTTCTGGTATCCAAAAAATATCCAACGATTGGCCATATAACTAGTCCGGTAAATCTAACAATAGATGTAATACCGCCACTTACTGTTAGTGAGACAATTACTGCCTTTTGGACCACATATGGCAACGGAATATCGATATTCGCCGCTGGGATAGTGGGAGCGTTTGCGACATTTTTTATTGATCTGTTGAAAAGCAGAAGGGAACACAAAAAAAATATAAGCACAAGAAAAAATATAGTGGGAGGGTAGAAGCCCTTATGAAAACACATACAAATAATATTAAGAGTTAATTATAACTACCACTTCCTATCGATCACTTTACAAAAAGATACCTAAAGATCGATTTTGTTATGATTCCATTAGTTGCGCTTATTCCTAGGGTATAATTACCAGGAGAGATAGGAGTAGAACCATTTCTTTGCAATATCATATTGCTCTGTGCTTTCTCACTTCTATCTTTGTTCAAATCAATAATAGACGTAGGATAGCAGCGAAGAAATACAGTGTTATTGCAAGAGCCAATTCAAGCCATCTAGTTGAAATTAACACATGCGAGTAGAATAATAAGAAAAACAGTATAGTTGCAAGAGATATTCCTGCGATAGTTATTTGGATTGTTTGTTTTAATCCAATCTGTATCCCAACAATAAATTGTTCTCCACCTTCAACAAAAAAGAATTTCAAGGAGGCAACAAACACGACTAGTTCCATATTGCTAGTATCTCAAAAGCCGATAGATACCCTTTTTATGTTTTACAAACAAATGGCGACTCGACTCGTTCTTGACCTTTAGCTGATTACAACTACTTATATACAATAATTTGTATAGCATTGTCCATGATGAAATCGAATGTGACAAATATGGAGAAAGAGATATGCCAACAATAGTGCACTTTGAAATCCCTTCAAGTGACATCGAAAGATCAAAAAAGTTCTATAATGATTTATTTGGGTGGAAGTTCGACAAATTTCCTTCTCCCCCTGGTTCTAAGATGCCAGAAGGAATGGAGTATTGGATGATATCAACTCTGGATGATAAAGGGAATGAGGGTGTTAATGGAGGTATGATGAAAAGACAATCGCCACAACAGCAGGGAATTACAAACTATGTTGATGTAAAATCAGTTGAAGAATATTCTGCTAAAGTAGAAAAGTTGGGAGGCAAAGTTATATCCCCAAAAATGCCGGTACCAGGTATGGGTTATTTTGCTGTATGTACAGATACAGAGAATAATGGCTTTGGTATTTTTGAAGTGGATAGTACTGCTAAATGAACAATGACTTGTGTTCTCTCTAACTCCAGTATTATTTTTTGGATTTTAAGTACATCTAATAAAATCATCGCAGACTAATCCTTTGACTAAGAAATTACTAACACATTCAGAATAGAAAATATATGTAAAACCATGGATGATTGATTGGTAGGGATATGAAAGTTATTCAACCGCACAAAAACCTAACGTTGTCTTATATCATTCGTAGGGTTGTGCTGATATTCATAGTCATAGCAGGTATCATCAGTATTGTTTCAATATTGCACTACGTTCACGCTCAAGCAAACAGTATCAATACTAATGAAACACAAGTATTTGCGACTGATTCCAAGCCTTATGGTTTAACCTATGGTGAATGGACTGCTAAATGGTGGCAGTGGGCCTACTCTGTATCAAAAAATGTTAATCCTTCTTATGATGATACTGGCAGGTATTGCTCTGAAGGTCAAAATGGACCGGTTTGGTTTCTAACTGGTAGTTACAAGCATAAGGTAGACCGCTATTGTAATATACCTGCGGGTAAGTCTGTTCTGTTCACTATCTTAAATTCCGAATGTTCGTTTGCCGAATTCCCAAATCTTAAGACTGAACAGGATCTTCGTAAATGCGCTAAAGAAATGCAGGACTCAGTGATACAAGTACAAGCAATTGTAAATGGAGTTAATGTTATGGGTCTAGACAAGTATCGCATTCAATCCCCATTATTCAATTTTACCTTGGGTAGAAACAACATCTTGGGATTGCCGGCACAAACTACTCAGGCAGTTTCTGATGGTAATTGGGTTTTCTTAAAGCCACTACCAGTCGGTAAGCATGCGGTTTAAAGAGTATCAACGCTACTGCTACTAGTGGTTCAAATAGTAATTACACTTTTGCAGGACCCTATGGCTGGGATTCTCCAGTGGCGTATCACATGACAATAAGAAAATCCTCTTTTCTTGTCAGACCATGTACCCAATCCATAAAAATGATTATCTTCTATAGTACGGATTATGTCATCTACTGCCAGTCCATTTTACAAATGTGATGCATGTGGTCGAACGTTTAACTACTTAGGAGAACTTGAGAGACATAAACGAGAAGAGCATAACAAATAGGTGACAAATCCCTGGGTGTGTCTTGAAAATTATACTCTAGAAAATTAAAAAATATACTCTAAACTTTGGATTCTATCAATTAGCCTTGAATGGTCACATTCTACCTCTGTTGTTATATATAGAAGATGTTTGTCGTTCAGGGGTATAGTGATACGTTTAATCTTTTCGTATTCTGCCAATACATATTTTCCTTTTCCTATCTTTGGTCCAAGTTTGGTACGTATTTTCCATGAATCCAAGGCCATTTCAAGTGATTCTTTACTCTCTTCAGGAGAGAGCAGATTCTTTACACCTTCACGATGATCGGAATACATTATTTTACCGTCATTATTACATATAGTAACTAACCTAATCTTTGGATCCATATTCATAATATCGTTATACATGCGCTTAGAGTCCATTATTCTTTATATGTCCGCTAAGAACTATATTATTATTTTGGCTGCCGCCGGAGAAACAATAGCCTAGACAGCATCGCTTAATGTTGAAAGTAGATGATTAATGCTTCTCCATCCTTCTTGTCACTCTAGGGATAGTATGGTTACCAATATCGTAACCCATTTCTCTAGAAGGTTTTCCTTCTTTATCTATCACATTTCCTATGGGTGGATCCGCCATTATGATCTCTGCCATCTTGTGAAATTTTTCATCCAAGTCGTTGAGGACCCTGGTTTGTTGGTCAATCGAAAGGCTTTGTATATGCCTCTGAGAAATACA
>CAKOFP010000328.1 GCA_933226995.1 Candidatus Nitrosopolaris rasttigaisensis
AAAAAAGACCAGACAACTATGGACGTTTTCTACCGACCAAAAGGAATGAAAAAAAGTAATTGACTGTCAAAGATAAGCGTCATCGAGAAGTTATAAAGAAAATAAAACTACTCATGAGCGATGTCGCTGAAGATCTGATGGTTGAAAGAATAATGCCTGTTTTAGATGTACCCAAGGTAGGATATGACAATACAGTTTGGTCTGAAGAGAAGAGAATGCTCACAATCGGCGGCAAAACAGTTCAAGTAAGTCCTGATAGTACAAAGAAAATTCCGACATTCTCTCAATATCTGGTTATGGCCAATGCCATCAGAAAGTTGCTTGACGAAGAAATGGAAAGTACGATTAGGGGGATGTATTATGCTACACTCACGTCAGTAGGAGATGAAAATGCTAGACAAAAATTTTGGAACAGTCAGGAAAATTCTGATGACGCAATTAAGGCTATAGAATTATTAACAGCTGTTCCCCGGGAAGAGTTTTCTGTTACTTCGAAGCCAAAAGGGATGATATCTGGTCCTATTACCCTGCGAGTGGGCGGTGATATTATTGATTGTAATCTGGGAAGTCGGGCGACATCCCAGCTAATCCCGACGAATATACGTGACGTAGAAATAGTCAATGTAAAGGCCGACTTTGTAATGGTCGTTGAAAAGGACACCGTTTTGAACAATATCCGAAAGTCAGGATTTATTCAAAAGTATAACACTATTCTAATGACTGGCTCTGGAGAACCCGACCGTGCCACGAGAATGATGGTAAAAACTCTGAATGAAGAATGGAAAAAGCCTGTCGTTATTTTTGCTGACGCTGACCCGTGGGGACTAGGTATTGCGTTGCGTTACAAAATCGGCAGCGAGTCTCTAAGCTATGATAGCGATAGACTGGTATCTCCAGACGCTAAAGTATTGGGCATGATGTTCTCTGACATTTACGAATATAACATTCCGGAAGTTGCAAGGCTGGATGCTTCGGAAGAAGATATCAACAGAGCAAATGATATGAAGAAGAAGCCGTGGCTTAAGGATAAGCAATGGCAAAAAGAGCTGAACATCTTCCTACAACGCAGGGAAAAATGCGAACTGGACGCATTCTTCAAACACGGGTTCAGATTTCTAGCAGAGACATACTTACCTCAAAAACTCCGTACGGCAGGGTTAATCTGAAAAGCGAACTTTAATGTGAGCACAAATATTTTAGGTCATATCCTACGTCTGCACCTTCATTTCCACCTAATTTGTCTTGTCTGTTCTCAGCATTTTTGGCTGAGTTTGCTGAGGAGCTGTTGGTGGCAGATATCTAGATAGCTCCTCGAGATCCATCACTATGCCGTAGTAGCCCCTTACGTTTTCAAGTGTTGACTCGAAATGTTTGCTGTTACTCGATGCCGTCGCATCAGAAATGAGCACTACGTCATAGCCGATGTTAAACGCGTCTCTTAGTGAAGTCTCTACACAAATGGATGTATCAATCCCACAGAAAATAAGCGTGTCAACTCCAAGGCTTCTTAGCCATACCCCAATTTCAGTATCGTGAAAAGCTGAGTCCCTTCTTTTTATGACTATGTGATCGTCGCTGAGTGGCGTTATATCGTCAACAATCTCTGCATCCCAGGTCCCCCGGACGCATATCGGTTTTTTCATGATCCTTTCTTCTCTTGCCTTCGGCAAAATCTTGTGTGTTCTGGTCAATAGGTCAATCCCAGAAGACTCCCTGACAGCTTGGGTGTAAAAAACCGGTATCGCAGCATTTCGGCATTTAGTGATTAGCTCCCGTATCTTCGGAATGATGCGTTCATATTGCGAAGTGTCCATTCCCAGCAGATCGTAAGATCCACCTTTGCTTGCAAAACCATTTTGAACATCTATAACTATTAAAGCAGGGTTGATGTTGTATTCCCTTAGCTTTATCATGATCCCTATGTATATCTTGATTGGGGACTCTTTATAATACCATAAGAAAGCAAAATGTGGAGATAGACTTAAAGAATGTTTACTTCAAATTTCCGATTTACGAATGCCTCTATGTTGAAGGTAAAACAAACTACTGGTACGTATATATGATTATCTAGCCATTATAACATACTGTGCAACGCAACGATGTTCTTGGCAAGGAGGCTACGCTCTACACAAGGCTGGCTTCTGGCAGACTAAGATGCACCGCATGCGCTAGGTTTTGTGAAATACCGGAGGGTAAAGTTGGCCTCTGTGGCATCAGGGGGGTAGTAGATAGCAAGTTACGATTATTCGTGTATGGAAGAGTTATTGCCGGGCACATTGATCCCATAGAGAAAAAACCGGTGACTCACTACAGGCCAGGTTCCTCAATTTTTTCTATTGCCACGACTGGGTGTAATTGGCTTTGCAAGTACTGTCAAAATTACGATATTTCGCAGCGGCGCAAGATAGAGGGTACGGAAATGACGCCGGAACAAGTGGTCGATAGCGCAGTAAATTACGGCGCTGAAGGAATTGCGTATACTTACAATGAGCCTTCAATTTTCATTGAATTTGCTAGAGATTGCGGTATTGAAGCTCATAAGAAAGGCATCTTTAATATCTTTGTTTCCAATGGCTACGATACCACCGAGTCAGTTGACATGATGAAGGACTTTTTGGATTGCATCACCATAGACTTCAAGGGAAGCGGTAAACAAGAATTCGTTCGTCAGTTTATAGGAATTCCGAACGCGGACCCAATATTCCAAACCTTGAAGAATATAAGAGACAAGACAACCATCCATACTGAAATTACGGATCTCATAGTTCCCGAAGTCGGCGATGATCTAGACGCTGCAAGGAAGCTGTGCAGATTTATTTATGACGAGTTAGGTCCGGATACGCCGATTCATTTTCTGCGATTCCATCCTGATTACAAGATGATGGAATTCGGTAATACTCCAATCGAGACGCTAGAAAAACATCACAGTATTGCCAAAGAAATTGGTTTGAAGTATGCCTATGTGGGGAATGTCCCTGGGCATCCTTTGGAACACACGTACTGTCCTGAATGCAATAATATTGTAATCGAGCGGTACGGATTTAGCATTGGCTCGTGGAACCTTGATGCAAATAACTGTTGCAATCAGTGCGGATATCCTATTCCAATAATAGGGAAACCAAATAAAACCCATAAGAATAGATTCCAAATTATTTGGTAGCTCTGGATTGGTCCAACTTGTTCCAACTTATTTCAGTCATTTATAGCGGAGAGGCGAAGTAATGACGGAAAAAAGTCATGACATGGTTAAAGCATATTCAAAGATCTGGCAGGGATATCAATTTATTATAACTATTTTGGGAAAGGCGACTTATTTAGAGCTAAACCCCCTATAGCTCCAATGCCAAATCATAATTGAAAACAAGAATAATTGGAAGACATCAATTGAAACTGCAGTGATAAGTTGACAAATTCGAAGAGTTGTTTTATGTTATTTTTTTTCAGCTTACAAAATCAAAATGTCTGCCAAATATCAGCATTGACCTGAGCCAATATCACAGAAATGGATGTCAAGTTCGAAAGTTCGGAACGCAGAGCGGGCCATAATGTGAAACTTGCAATCGATAATGACAGATTGACGTACATATGAACCTGAATATACAACATAAATATCTGAGATGATGATAGTAATATAGAGGGAAAGAATAGATGGCTCTAGAAGCAAAATGTCCAGAGTGCGCACGTAGAGCAGATTTGGACGATGACATGAAAGAGGTAAATTGCAACCATTGCGGATTTCATGCTCTGTACGACGAATATATCGAAATAATGAAAGGGAGAGCGGCCGTTATGGGGGATGACTTTCAAACAAATTCCGATAGACGACCTTTTTAATTCCCAGCACACATATGAGTTCAACATACTATCAGAGTCAGTTGTGTGACGAGATGGTCTACTAGAAAATTCCCTTATCGGAGCATGTTAGCTCGGCGCCACAGTTGTCACATCCAAGATGGCACGCTTGGATACTGGTCATCTTGAATCGACAACGAGGACATTCTACCTTTGCTGAATCGCCGTGGTCAACTTTGGACAACGCCCTTACGCCTCTCTTATGATCAAGCCCAAAGATTAATTAAATGCGTTCCGTTCTTTCTGAATAGTAAATTGGCTCACTTCAAGCTTGTCATTTCGGATGCAAGCGGAAAGAGTGTATCACAAGAACTCCGGGACAAGGCAGCGCAGCCGCTGTTGGGATCAAGGATTGGTGATACTCTGGATTCCACGGTCATAGGTTTGACCCAGGGAAAGATCAGGATAACAGGAGGAAGCGACAAGTCAGGTACGCCGATGCGTCAAGACGTTCATGGAGGAGTAAAGAAATACGTATTACTCTCAAGGGGTGTAGGGATGCAGAATGCCGGTGAAGGTACTAGGATAAGAAAACTGGTTAGAGGGAACACGGTCACTGAAGAAATCTTTCAATTGAATTGCAGGCTACTGGAAGGAAGTTTACAAGAAAAGACTTCAAAGACGACTCCAGGCGGAGACGAATCATCTGCATCATCACCTTCTGCTCAAGAAGAAACATTAGTAAAGAAAAAGAGCTAGGATAGCGGTTCTAGGTTTAGATAAAGTGTGTTCTGTATCCGCACGCCGTACCACTGTTGATGCCGATTAATGACAAGGCTACAGGATTAAATTTTCCCGGGTAATTAACCTTATATCTCTCAACAAATTTAGGATCCACGTTGCACTGGAAGGACACACTGCCCGATTGGTATATCAAAGAATATGGATATCAACCTAATATCAATATAGGTACTGCTGGTCATGTAGACCATGGTAAAACAACTTTAGTAGAGGCTATCACCGGTGTTTGGACCAGTGCGCATAGCGAAGAGTTGAGAAGGGGCATTACAATTAAGGTCGGATACGCTGACGCGGCTTTTTACAAGTGTCCAGAATGTCCTTCCCCTGTTTGTTACTCCACAAACCCCACTTGTCCAAACTGCGGTAAACAAGGTGAGCTATCCCGTGTTGTAAGTTTCGTCGATTCTCCTGGTCACGAAAGTTTGATGGCAAATATGCTTTCAGGCTCTGCTTTAATGGATGGAGCTATTCTTGTAGTTGCAGCAAATGAAAAGGTTCCTCAGCCGCAGACAAGAGAGCACCTGCTCGCTTTGCAAGTTCTGGGCATCCAGCAGATCGTGATAGTTCAAAACAAGGCAGACTTGACTGAGTATGAGGAAGCAGCTGAGAATTATAAACAAATCAAAGGTTTCGTAAATGGAAGTGTTGCAGCGGAGGCTCCAGTAATTCCTGTATCAGCGCAGCACAAACTCAATATCGATGCGTTGATAGAAGCTATCGAAAATAATATCAAAACGCCACCAAGGAAGAGAGATGCTAAAGCCGTAATGCATGTTTTGCGATCGTTTGACGTTAACAAACCCGGTATTCCAATAAAACAAGTCAAGGGTGGAGTGATAGGTGGCGCATTAGTTCAGGGCGAATTCAAACTGGAAGACGAGATTCAGATTCGTCCCGGTTTTTTGGATGAGAAAAAAGGTAGATATGAGCCAATCAATTCGACCATTTCAACACTCGGAACAGGGGCAGGTCTTGTTGAAAAGGTGAGGCCCGGAGGACTCGTTGCTATCGGAACGAAATTGGATCCAACTTTCGTGAAGAGTGATTCCCTTATTGGGTCAGTAGTTGGAAAACCGGATGCTTTGCCTGATGATGTTGATGACATCTCTGTCGAAGTGCATCTTTTCGATACAGCTGTTGGCACACAAGACATGGTCAAAGTTGAACCTATCAAGGCCAAGGAACCACTCCGTCTAAATATCGGAACTGCTGCGACTCTAGGAACAGTTGTAAGCGTCAAGGATGTTAAGATAGAGGTAAAGCTCAGAAAGCCAGTTTGCTTGATGCCTCGTAGCCGAGTTGCGATTAGTAGAAGAATCACGGATAGATGGAGATTGATAGGCGCAGGCGTAGCATTATGAACGAGTTGCGTTCTTCGTCGTCTTCCTCTTCCTCTTGCGCTTTCAATTAGAAAGGCTTTGTTCTGCGCAGCATAGACAGACGTGGCTGGAAAATGCACCTGAAACTTTTGTTTGTATCGAAGCTAGGTCCTGCGTATCGTTTATTCTTCTTCTGAATTATTACTACTACTATTATTATTATCATCATTGCAATTGACATATCTCTGCTTCTCGTGATCACTCGCAAGAGTTTGTTTAAAATATGGATAGCTAAAATATCAAGATGTCAATACATGGATGTAATTTGTGACACGAGTTTTTTAATCGTCCTTGTTTCGGCTCCGATACAGCGCATAGACAAGGTTGAAACTGAGCTCGGTAAACTAAACTTTTTGGTTCCTAATATTGTGATAGACGAGTTGAAACACTTGGAGCGAACATCGGGGCCAAAGAAATCCATGATAGCAAAAACGGCGATCGAAATTTCTAGTTCGAAAACAAAAATAGTTCAAGTTGCAAAATCTCGACACGTAGACGATGCTATAGTCAATTATGCTATAAACCACAACTGCGCCGCTGCAACCATCGACAGGAATTTGAAGAAGAGACTTCTCGCAAACAACATCTTAGTAATCACATTAAGCAATAATATAATGAGAGTCGTGGGTCCTGTTGTTGAAGAAAATATATAAAAAATTTTTAAGTAGAGACATTGCTTAGAAAAGCAGCGTATATGATAGATTTCAACGGTGTAGAGATTTATTGGACCGGCCATGATGGTTATCGAATCATTGGAACTGATGGTAAGAACAGAAAGAAGACAGTCTACATTGACCCATTCCAGCTATCAAGCAGTCATCACAACAAAAATGACGCAGACCTAGTTCTCATTTCTCATAATCATTTTGATCATCTCAGCCTAGAGGATCTGAGGCATGTCATAAATGAACAAACTACCATAGTTGCCGCGCGAGAATGTATTGAGCAGCTAAAACTGCTAGAATTAAAGGAGTCTAAAGGAGTAAAACCCGGCGATAAGTTATCTATCCATGACATCCCGCTTGAAATCGTCTCCGCGTATAACACGAATAAAAAATTTCATCCGAAAGCCGATGGAAAGGTTGGATTTGTTTTTACAATGAGTGGTCAGCGAATGTATCATGCCGGCGATACAGACATTATTCCTGAAATGGAATCAGTCAAGCCGGATATTGCGTTCGTACCTGTATCTGGGACATATGTTATGACAGCACAGGAGGCTGCGCAAGCGGTAAATGAAATTATTATGCCAAAAAGATTGGTAATTCCTATGCATTATGGATCAATAGTAGGCAATGAAAAAGATGCAGAAAATTTTAGAGACCTTGTTTCGGCATGTGAGACAAAAATATTAGGACGGGATTAAAAAAATAAGAATAAATTTTCAGTCATCCAAAAAAAGGTTTATCTTTTTTATTTTCATTATTAAAAAACTTATATACGTACCTTTTTCAATATAAATGAAAATGGCCGCAAAGAAGAAAGCAGCAAAGTCTGCAAAGAAAGGGACAAAGTCCAAGAAATAAAGATCATTAACTGATCTTTATGACGTGGCAAGTTCAGTGACGTCACTGTAACTATCCCCTTCTTTTCTAACAACAATATGGATCAGTTTATCATCTTATTTTTGTTTCATTAAAAATAATATTACTCTAATGATATTGAGATCAGGTCGACGAGATCATACGTTCGTCGGTGCGTTCCGAGTCATGATAGAACGTTGTGATCCTTTGCCACGATGTTCCTGGAGTATGCTAACCACTCTGTCTCTGTCTCCGGCTCTGTCTTCCACTCCACCCGATACGACAGTACCTTAAAAAAAGGGTGATCCAAATAACATCCATTAATGCTTGAAGGAGGTAAGACCATTTTAAGGATGGGCCGGTTTGAACTTCGAATGAGACATTTACTAGTTATTGGAGTTTTGGCTCTTGCATTTACCACTGCTTTTATTATGAGATCTTACCCTTCAAAATATGGATTCTATCTTAATGAGTTCGATCCTTACTTCGATTATCGTGCTACAAAATATATTGTAGATCATGGTCTTAATGCCTACTTTAATTGGCATGACACCATGTCGTGGTACCCTGAAGGAAGGAATGTTCCGGCAACATCACAATCCGGGCTTCACATAGTCGCTGCCTTTCTATACAAGATATTTGGCGCCGGCACTTCACTTTTGGACTTTACAATTTTGCTACCAGTAGTCCTAGGTTCCTTGACTACAATAGTCGTGTTTGCACTTGTCAGGACTATAGGGGGTACTACTGCAGGTATGTTTTCAGCGCTTTTATTTGCATTTAGCCCTGCAATAATCCAAAGAGGTAACTTGGGATGGTTCAAGTCAGAGCCTCTGGGACTTTTTTTTGGGCTATTGGGCGTATACCTGCTGCTTTCTGCCCTCAAACATAAAGAAGTCAAGTATTCTATTCTGAAAGCAATTGCAGGGGGATTCGTCTTGGGTCTGGCGAATGCATCGTGGGGCGGAGTCCAGTATTTCAGCATTCCCATTTCAATATTCTTTATTGCTCTGCCGTTCTTCAGAAAGGATACCACTATTCCGATGTATGTTGCAATAGCATTTACTGCGATAACGATCTTGATTGCAGGAGCATTCCCACGACCCGGAATTTCGTTTGTCGTTGGCTTGGCAGGTCTTGCATTAATGGGTGGCACAATATTTCTGGTTATAGCGCACTTTGTGAAAAAATTGAGCCAGCCTAGGAAGGCAATTCGAAATACACTTTTTCTTTTGATAGCTTTTGTTGCAGTTGGAGTTGGAGTCTTTGCTGTGGGAGCATATCATCATTCATCATTTAGGTACCTTAATGCTGTTAATCCGTTTCTGTCTACTCAGAACCAGCTAGTCGCATCCGTCGCTGAACACTTTACACCCACGCTAGTGGACTATTTTACAAATTACTCGATCCTGCTGATGTTCGCTGGACTTGGTGCTTGGATTGCATTTAAACGTAGAAATGATATGTCAGTATTTGCATTAATTTTAGGCCTTACAGGAATCTACGTCAGCGCGACGTTTGCAAGACTTTTAGTATTTGCGTCGATCGGCATTATAGTACTAGCAGGATTAGGACTCTATGAGATAACACGTACCTATCTAGATCGAGAATCATCATCACCGTCTGCAGTCTCATCGTCATTTGTAGCAACCTCAAAATCAAAAAAGGTAAAGAAAAAAAATGTTGAAGGATCCAAAATCTTGCCGATAAAAAGTCGATGGATGGTAATAGCATATGTTGTATTGATAGTTTTTATGCTGTGTATTCCCATGGTCTACCCTCCGAACTCGAACTGGTTGAGTTCTGCGGATATCCCACCATCCATTGCAAATGGTGGAACGGGCTATAGGCTGCAGACTAACGACTGGCTAAACACATTAAATTGGATTGCAAAAGATACACCAAAAAACTCCGTTATTGCGGCGTGGTGGGATTATGGATATTGGATAACAACTCTCGGCAATAAAACTAGTTTAGCTGATAACGCGACAATAAATCAAACAAGAATTGCGACGATTGCAAAAATGTTTATTGACCAGAAAGAAAATGGAATCAAAATTGCTCATGACTTAAAGGCAGACTATATCCTCGTTTACGTCGTAGGGCAGAGATTCTCTGGAGTTAACGGCACTTCATTTTATACATTGGGAAGCGGCGGTGACGAAAGCAAGAAGCAATGGTTTATGAGAATTGGAGGATTTGATGAAACCAAGTATCTTCAAGCCGATGGGTTCACTGCCACCCCCGGATTCTGGAATACGACGCTTCTTGGCTCGATTATTCCCTTTACACCACAAGCTTATGCTTCATTTCAAGGAGGCCAATTGACTAATTTGCAACCTGACTATAGACCTGGAACAGTTGCTCTTTATGTAAAGCATATCAAATATCCAGTCGGCAGCAACCCAGATAACCAGCCGTTAAGTTTAGTATATTCGTCACCTAGCTTTCAGAGCAATGACCCCGGTTTGGTGTTTGGAGTGTTAGTATACAAGGTCAATCACAACTATGTGCCGAAAATAACTTCGAACCCATACCATGAAGTATTTGTGAATGCCACTCAACAACCGTCACAGCAACAGCTGAAGCCTTTACAGATGTCTTCCTCATCTTCTCATGCTATTCGATCTTCACTCCCATCTTCAGGTCAAGGAACACCAATAACTAATAATGCGACTGCCCCTGGCGCTATCACCAAGAACACGGCGAACACTACGACCAACGCTACGATGCACAAGAACACGACGACTTTAAAATAAAATGAAATAAATCGATGATCGTGGCCGAGCCCCAGAATAACGTCAATCAGAACGCTATAGCAAACTCCGCCTAATTATTTTGTTAAATTTGGTTTGCTTCGATACGATCTATCACCGTACTAGTATTATGAATCGTACTAGTATTGTTTATTTTCCGCTTGCATCATCTTCTTTTAGAGCAGCATAAATGAAGGGCAACAACGTAGTAGCCTCCCCATGGATTGTTGTGTGTTTTGCTTTCTCTGCTACCTTGCCCCAAGATATAGCCTCCGATACGAGAGCACCGCTTAAACTGCCATCCCATTCTGGGGCTGATGTAATATATACTGCGTACTCTAGTCCGCCTCTAAACTGATTCCACCATAGCGTATGATGTTTTGAAATACC
>CAKOFP010000329.1 GCA_933226995.1 Candidatus Nitrosopolaris rasttigaisensis
AGTTAGTGGTGGCATAGCCTTAACTGCAAGTAGATAGGATGTATCGCAACTATACTTTTTATCCCTTGCATACTTATAAACTATAATTTGTATACTACTAGCCATGAGTAAATCAAACGTGACGGAAATGGAGAAAGAGAGATGCCAACAATAGTACATTTTGACATCCCTTCAGATGACATCGAAAGATCAAAAAAATTCTATAATGATTTGTTTGGGTGGAAGTTCGACAAATGGTCTGGTTCTGACGCTATGCCAGAAGGAATGGAGTATTGGTTGATATCGACTGTGGATGATGAAGGGAATAAGGCTCTTGGTGGAGGTATGGGGAAAAGACAATCGCCACAACAGCAAGGAATTACAAACTTTTTTGACGTAAAATCAGTTCAAGAATATTCTGCCAGAGTAGAACAGTTGGGAGGCAAAGTTATATCCCCAAAAATGCCGGTGCCAGGTATGGGTTATATGGCTATATGCACAGATACAGAGAATAATGGCTTTGGTATTTTTGAAGCGGATCAAACTGCTAAATGAATAATGGTTTGTAATTGCATCGCATCTCCGTAGCGTGCAAATAAGAGGGTTGTTGTCAAAATCTTAAATATTTCATCTACACCAGAAAGTCGCTAGTAATATCACTAGCGATTTATAATTTTTTAATATTATTTAACTCAAGTTCACTTTCTCGATAACATTATAATAACAAAATACTACTATTTTGCATATTGCGCTTTGATATCAAGCGACGCATTATTTATATGGCCTTAGGTATGATCGCTTTTTTAATTGCCTATTCTGCTGGTGCGGCAGTTCATATGGGCAAGCAGCAAACAGCGGACTTAAGACAACACTTTGCCGAACAAATTAGAGGCATTGACCAAAACGGAATTTTCATCAACAACGCCAAGATTGCGCTCGGGATGTTTGTGCCTGCAGCAGGGATAGGACTGGGAGTAATTTCTGGTTTTTATACGGGGATGATATTTACTGCGATAGCGCAAACCTCTACTCTTAATAATGTTCCTCCCCTGATAATTCTAATTACTCCGTTTGGGATTATGGAAGTTTTTGCATATGGTATAGCTATATCCAGAAGCGGTATATTCATTTATCAGCTTGTAAAGAAAAAGCCATGGAGAGAATACGCTATCCCAATCCTTATTGAGGTTGGAATTGTTATATTAGTATTATTGGTTGGAGCAGTAATTGAATGGCAGATTATAACACAATTCAGTGGCCCTCATACTCTACCAAATGTATAATTCAGGAGTCCGGCTAGAATGGCCAAACTATTGATATATCGTGGCATTTGGATTAAAATGACAAATAAACATAAAAAAAGTATATGAAGTGTATTGATATTCATATTCATACTTGAATCTCTCCACAAGCAGGACAAGTACGCGCTAACTTCGGTATCCGTGTACCACATTCGATACAATACTTTGTCGAAGAACCGCTAGCCATGCCAACAGATTTATCCGCATAATATTTCAAGCTTAGCTATATATATTTAAATGCACTTGTGAAATCCGTAATAAGAAATTTTTTAAATTTAAAATTTTCTGATAATAATAGGTACAGGAAATATTCTTACATAATAGACTCAGGATTTTATTACTTTCCGTTCTATATCTTTGAGTTATTGAGTTTAGTCCTAAGACGACCGCGGCTGGTAACAATGTGTATATCTCTATTCAAGACCTAGAAAAAACTAACTTCCAAAATAATATGTTTGATTATATTACCTCCTTATCAGTAATTGAACATGGTGTTAATCACCTGGCTTATTATGACTTAGGAAAAAACTAGAAGGTGTACCAGACGAATTTAAATGTGAATATATCAGGCCACGTGGTCAAGTTAAATGGAGAATAATATTCCATGCACAGACTCAACAGCAACATCTGGATTACACAATTTTGATTTTACTAAACCTACACACATGACTCAGCCTATGTCCGCCTGTGATTGAACAGATATACTATGATCCTTTTTCTTGTGTTTTGTAAAATTTGTCTATCTTGGAAAGTTCTAGCACATATGAGACAGGTAAAAGGCTCATTTATTCGTATAACATCGCTAGTTGCAGAAGAACCACCGATACCTCTCTTTAGGTGCTATTATTAGTTCCAGTACCACCATTTCCCCTCTTAGCTGTCCGTATAGTGCGGTACCATCTGTTACCATTGTTTGAATTCCCTCTATTACCAACATTATACCAAAGAGTAGAATCATCGCTATCAATGAAATAAGGAAAAACATGCAATTATATCTCGTTTCTGTCCGACGTTATCCGTCCTCTCTTTCCAGAATTACCGCATAGAGAATAAAACTTTTGATCAATAAATAACTCGACCAAATAAAAAGCTAATTTAGAAACCAAAAACCTAATCGTGATAACCCTCTTAATAAATACCTCTAGTTTAACTTGGGCCAGCTGCCAAATTCATTTTCACTTTCAATAATAAGCCCATCCTGATTTTTAGATGATGCCTGTACTAATAATGACGGTGTTAATAATTAGGCTATCGATTTGTTTGGCCGTATGGTCATAACCTGTGTTTATCTAACGAAAGTTAATAGTAGTTTGTATGAAGACATATTATTTCATGAAAATGTTACAAATACATTTGTTTTTTAAACTTCGTGAGATGTATAAATGTGCAAATTCTCATGCAAACTGCAAATATGTCTTACGCTTTACCTGATCAATTACCATGACAGAAAACGGGTCGAAATATTTTCCTTCTAAATTACTAACCTTGCCTTTAAAAACAGTTTCTTTATCGTCTTGTGTCAAATGCTCAAAAACATAAACCATTAGATTTGAAGTGTCGACTCCATTTTTCCTCAAGAAAATTGCAACGTCAGATTGCATAAAGTTCTTTTTTGGATCTCTAGGCCATGGTCTGGGCAGTAAAATTACGCTTTTCCCGTTTGCTACAGCATTAACTAACTCCAATTTTTTCTCCTCAATATCTCCACTTACATGGAAGGTAACTACATGTGCCTTATCAAGTGTAACTTTGCATCTCGCTGCAGCAATTTGGATTGAACTGATACCTGGAATAATTTCAACGTTATCATCTCCGAAAATTTCTAGTAGTCGATCAACAACCTCAGATTCAGAAAAGTTTACGTCACCTGTAAAGGTCACTGTGCAATAATCATTATCCGCCATTTTATTGTATATGTCATTATATACCATCTCTTGGTTCTCCATAGTGATCTCAGAAACTTGTTGTTTGCTTCTATCTATTACACTTTCTATTATGATCAGAGTATATTTATACCCAATAACATAGCGAGATTTACTAATTGCATCTTTGGCTGCATCAGTCAAATATCTTGGCGAACCTGGACCTACACCTATAACAAATAGCTTCTTTGGCAAATTATAGTCTAGATGATGGGTAAGAGAGTTTTAAACTTGGCCTTTTAATTGCATAGTCGCTTTGTATTCTATTCATCGTAATTTACCCCAATAAGATATGCAGCCGAACTATAACCTTATGTATGCCTTTATTTATCCTCGCTTTTTATCAATGTTGACTCTTCTACTTGTTTCAGGAGAATTTGTTGCTTGTTCTAGCATTTTAGCGGCATCAACGGCTATCCAGTAGTGGTGACAGAGGGGGAAGCTGGCAGTGCTGGTGGTGAAGAGGGATAGTACTATAATTATGTGGTCTGGGCCATCTGAGTAATTGGCTCCTGCTTGTCTCGATATGATGATTTTCAGAGTAGGCCGATATTTACGAAATAAAAATAGGCATGACAAAATAAGGTGATACGTTACTCGATAATCTTGTCTCAATGGTTGATGATGCACTGAAAAAATTCCTCAAAGAAACAAAAAGAAAGAGAATTGAATTCTTGGGGTCTTTCATTCCTATTATGAGGAACTCGTTTAGTAGAACTATATTCATTCAAAC
>CAKOFP010000330.1 GCA_933226995.1 Candidatus Nitrosopolaris rasttigaisensis
ATATAATATACATAATTTATCTTGTTTCCATAACCTTGCGACGGTCGTCCAGTTTGGTCTAGGACATCAGATTGCCAATCTGGTAACCCGGGTTCAAATCCCGGCTGTCGCATCCTCTGCCTAAAGGCAGGCTTCGATTAGAATGATTATAGCTGTTCCATTCGGATGACGTTGAGAAGTGGGCCCCGTATTCAATCGGTAAGAATAAAGGACATACTTGCTGGAAGCTGGGGAGGACGTTTGTAACGATTATGGTGGGCAGAATGTCACTCACGAATATTTGTCCATTGTGCGTCACTTCAGGCTCATAGCTATAATCACCGAGTCGCGGAGAAAGCACATTGTCAAGAGCAGTACCAGAATGATTTTTAAATTCTCAATTGTCTGGTTATTTGTGTCATACGCGCCGGACTCGAATTCTGATACGCCCTTATTCTCCACGTTATCTGGGAAGAAAATGGCCCTTTTGGGGGGTATTATTGTCGCAGGAGGATTTTTGGGGTTCAAGCCATGTTTGGCTTTCCTATCAAGGACTTGATCAGAAATGATGTGACAAACGAGGTTAAAGTCATTACCAAGGCAGAAGGAACGTGTGTCGTAGAGGCATCAGATCATCAGCCAAGAGGTATTCCGCATTGTCCGTATAACGTTGGCGACAGGCTGATTGTAACCTTCAGACACGGGACAGCACCAATCGAAAAAGCGCAGCTGAAGAGATAGATAATATTCGATAAGAGGACTTCTTGTGGACCTGGAACTGCAGGTAAGTCGGAATAGTTGCAATCCGTGCTATTGTCTGTAGTGGCAACAATGCATTTTCCTGACCATAGCACGCCAATTTGATTCTAATCAGAAGGAGTCAGTTCTCTTTTGCTTGGATAGGTTGTACGTACTATCGGTTGGGAAACATCGTCATATCGAAACGATCTCAATTTCTATTGGGGTCCTTTCAGTAATTTGTAATTTCGGTACAAACTAATTCAGGTCTATTTTGCTTTTAAGATCTCTAAACCTGTTTCTGATAGTGACCTCTGTTACTCCAGCAGCGTTTGCGATATCCATTTGCGTTATAGTTTCTCCAGAATTCTTAGAAGACATGTAGAGGACTGTTCCTGCTAGGCCCATCGGATCTTTGCCTGCCGATATTCCCCTTTTTGTAACGCTCGTCATGATGTCCATTGCCTGACGCTTTGTCCTCTCGCTTAACTTGGTTTTATTTGCGACTTTGGCAATACATTTCATCGGATCAACAACTGGTACCATTAGATCGAGTTCCAAGATTAGCAGACGGAACGTTCGCGCGAGTTCTTTTCGACGGAGGTTAGTGAGTGATGCAATGTCATTAAGCGTTCTAGCAATTCCCATTTCGCGGCAGGCAATATAAATCGCCGCAGACAATACGGATGTAGTAGTTCTACCTCGTACAAGTCCCCTTTCCTGTGCCTTTCTGTAGATGTAAGCGGTCTTTTCGATTACAGGCTCAGACAAGCCCAGTTTATCTTTCACCCGTTCTAAGATACTGAAGGCCTGTCTTAGGTTCCTATCGGCAGGGCTATAGGTTTGAATACGGAGGTCCCATGTTCTTAGCCTCTCCATTGTAGACTTCACCGATGCATCCAATCCGCGGCCACTCGCATCTCTATTCGTCTTACCTATTATAGTAGCCAGGCCCATATCATGACGTGATAAAGTTGTTGGCATCCCCGTTCGACTCCTATCCTTGCCCTCACCCAATAGCCGCCATTCAGGACCGCTCTCTACGATGTTTTCGAGTAATACCGTGCCACAATTGCTACATATGAGTTCGCCAGAATCGTGGTCTGTCACGGTCTCATTATTCTTGTTACATACTGAACAGACAATTGAAGTTTGCATACCTTAAAGAAGTACATGTTATATGGCAATTCAATTATATAAATATTATAAGCAACATTGTGAGATTTTTCGATTTTTGTCTCCTCAGAACAGGGATATATTCAAGTTTAAAAATGAAATCCTGGATCAAAAAAAGGACAGGCTGTAGGTCAGTGTCTGAACATCTGTTGCTGTTGCGTGGTAAAGAAAGAGTTCCAGGCTTTCGCAGCGTTGGTATTAAACTCTGTTACAGCATCGATCGTTCGATTATAGATTTTCAGGTTCTCCCTTGTAGCATCCAGTGCATTGATAGTTAACTGATTGTTGATACCCACGGCTCTTATTGTGTTATTGGTCATTTCGTTTGACTGCTTTGCAAATTGCTCCGTGAAAGGCGTTGTGGAAGGCGCACTGTCCCAAGTGCCCGAGTTACTGTCAGTCAGGTGTTTTTGGGCAGAAAACGCTGTGTGTATGGTCTTCTTGATCGCTTGAATGTAGTCGAGTTGAAGATTTGATATCGACTGCGAGTACTGTGGCTGGACTTTGGCCACCTCATCTACTATTTTGATAAAATTTTCTCTAATCGTGTCGTAGAAGTCGCGTGTATCACTCGACCTTACTGTGTTAGTATCGTCTCTGGCTCGGTCAGCAACTTTGAACGTATCATCTTTTGATTTGTCTACCATTTCTAATCATAACATAGGAGTATACTCAGCCATATATATGTTGGTAATAATCGGTAATAATTACCATACAGATCCGTAAACTGATTCTCGCTCCCTGGCTTGAGGTCTACCCGTACCTGAATTCAATCCCCTTCTCACCCCGTGGATGCTTCCAGTTAGTTTCTTTGGCGCAGCTACCGCACTCGATACATCCCTCATGCTGAAGCATCACTTCCTCTTGTTCTATGCTATAGCACTTCGTGGGACAAAGCACGACCATCTTTCTCATAAAATCGCTTTTTGGGTCCAAAATCCTAATGTGAGAAAGAGTATCATCATTATACCTTAATTTTGCAATACGCTGGGCTATCGTAGGGATAGTGCAGCTATAGGTCGAAGCCGTATGAGTTCCTAATTTCTGGGCGAGCTCTATAGGCACCTGCACGTAGGTCTCCCGGGTTTCAACCATCGGCAAAAGACGGTCATAACCAAGTATATTGGCAAAGCCGACAGCAAGACCACGCAACATGCCACTTGACAATAATTTGAAGATTATGCAGTACCTAGCTTTTACAATA